>JBKJPD010000251.1:0-15753 GCA_046595345.1 Pseudonocardia sp. | reverse complement strand
GGTGGGCACGTCCGGACCCTGATGACCCACCCGCGGTCAGCGTTGCTCGTGCGACAGTCGTCGTTGGATGACCGTTTGTAGGCGTTGCAGTCCGGCGGGGGCCAGGGTGTCCAGCTGGATCTCCAGCTGCCGCAGGAGGTGGGGGTCGCTGAGACCCTGCTCCGAGGACTGGATCAGTACGGTGCCGGTACCCGTGAAGTCGAACTGGCGTTCCTCGCCCGAGTTCGACCCCAGCACGCCCATGGCGGCGCCGAGGAAGCCGGTCATCCACCCCGCGTCGAAGTGGTGGCTCGGGGACGGGCAGTCTGCCCAGCCGACCAGCGCCTGCGGGTCCACCCGGATCGGCGGCTCGGCGAATATCACCTGCCCGGAGCTCGACGCGAGGAACCTGCCGGTGCCGAGCAGCGTGAGGAAACCCGGCACGATCGACTGCTTGAGCTCGAGGGTCGAGTCGAACGCGAGCAGGTTCGCCGCGCGCAGCGTCAGGTTGCCTGCGTCGAGATCGTAGGAGTTGATGTCGTAGCCGCGGTCGCCGAGGATCAGGTGTCCGGCTCCGGTGGCGACCACCCAGTCGCCTGTGTAGAGCGGCGCGGAGAACCGGGCGGCCACGAACCCTGCGATGCTCGCCGAGGACAGCGGCTCGAACCGGATGCCCTGGCCGTGCGGTGCCGGATAGTAGGCGATCATCCGGCCGGTCTGCATGAACAGCTGCCCGTCCAGGCGCACGCAGTAGGCGTAGTGGTTACCGGGCAGGTTGTCGTTGTCGGGCAACGTGGTCGGGTTGAGGGGCGAGGTCGCGCCTTGCGGGGTCATAGCTTCTGCTCCGATGCCTGGACGTACACCGTGCCGTAGCCGGTCATCTTGAGTTGTATCGCCTCGCCCGACCCACGGCCGACGGCGTCACGCCAGCCGACCGAGGCGGAGATGTCGACGGTCACCTGCCCGACGTGCGCCACATAGGCCTGCGGGTCGACGGCCACGGTCCGGGAGCCGTCGACGGGGATCGCGATGGTGCCGCCGTGGGACAGCACCGCTGCGGAGCCGTAACCGTGCAACTGTGTGGTGAACAGCCCCTGGCCGCTGACCGCGCCCCGCACCGCGCCGCGGATTCCACCCTGCTGGCCGAGGAACACCACCGTGGACTGCAGCGCGGCGTCGTGGGCCACCAGCCGGTCGGCCTCCACCGACAGCGGGCCCGATCCGTCGAGCTCGATGATCGTGACGTAGAGCCCGGCGTAGCCGTACCAGACGGTGCCGCTGCCCTGGGCCACCATCATCGCCACCTGCTCACCGGACATCATCCGCCCGACCCTGCCGCCCGCGCCGCCCGATCCCAGATGAACGGGGGAGAAGCCGACGTCGCCGGTGTAGGCGATCATCGCGCCGCGCCGGGCGATCATCTCCCGCCCTGGTTCGACGCGCGTCGTGACGATCTTGCCGTTGACCTGCTCGAAAGCCATACTTCAGCGCTCCTCGGGCTGGATGTACACGACGCCGCTGCCGTCGAAGCGCAGGGAGAACGCCTCGCCGGAGCTCTCGCCGATCAGGTTGCGCCACGACACGTCGGTGACGAAGGTCTGGTTGAGTCGGCCCTGGCTGGCGATGAACGCGTCGGGGTCCACCACCAGCGGGAACTGCGGGGAGACCTCCAGCGCGATCGGCGGCCCGCCCGCCGACAGCAGCGCCACCGTGCCGAACCCGGTGACGGCGGTGGTGAACAACCCCTGCCCGGACGTCGCCCCGCGCAGCCCGGCGAACGCGACGTCGGTCTTGAGCTTCTCCGACAGGGCCAGCAACTGCTCGGACTCGACCTTGAGCGTGTCGCCGGCCAGCTCGATGATCAGGATCTCCATCGCGTCCTTCGCGAACCACACCGTGCCCTGCCCGGCGCAGGTCATGAGGGCCACCGACTCGCCGGTGGCGCGGCGCTTCAGGGCGGCCCGCAACCCGTCCCCGCCGCCGATTCCAGCGTTCTTGAAGGTGATGTCCCCGGTGTAGGCGATCATCGAACCGGTGGCGGCGCGCACCGCATCGCCGGCGATGTCGATCTCGAGAACCCGCGACCCGTTCAGCCGGAAGGCTTGCATAGCACCGATATTGGCACAAGATCGGTGCCATCGATCGACTGAGCCGCTGCACCGTCGGCACGGGTCGGCCCGCGAGCCGCCGGCCACGTCCGTCGCCGGGTCTGCTCACTGGTCCGCGTAGTGCGGTGAGCGGAGTTTGGGTCATGGAGTGACGTGGAACCCGATCACATGGACGCCACCGCTTCTGGACACATCGAATTCGTCCACCGCAGCTGGCCGGCCGACCCTGCCCAGCTGTCGGTGATCCGGCATCAACTGGCGCGGTGGCTCACGCCGCTGCGGCTGACCGAGGAGGAGACCGCCGCCGTCGTGCTCGCCGTCGACGAGGCCGCGGCCAACGCGGTGCGGCACGCCTACGGGCCCGACGAGTCGGGTGCGATAGAGCTGACGCTGTGGACCGAACCGGGCACGCTGTCGATCGAGGTGGTCGACCACGGCCGATGGCGCCCACCTGAGCTCGAACCTGCGGTCGGCGGGCGGGGGATCGGCCTGATGAACACGATGGTGGAATCGGTGCTGATCCACTATGACGGTCGGGGCAGCCGCGTCCTGCTGCGCCATCGCCTTCCGGGCTGATCCCGGTCAGCTGCTGATTCTCCTCACTCGCAGCTCGCGCCGGCCGCCACCGCCTCCTTGCGGAGCTGTTCCCAGAGCGCGCTCACATGCCCGGCATCGGTCGCCACCGATCCGATCGCCACCCTGATCACGTACCTCCCGTCCGTCGACGTGTGGGTGAGCAGAGCAGACCCTGACGCGTTGATCCGCTCCAGCACGGCGCGGGAGGCCGTGTCGTCGGCGTCGGGGCCCCCGCCGGTAACCACCCGCAGGCACACCAGCGACAACGATGGTGGAGCTGCGAGGGTGAACCCGGGGTCGGTCCGTACCCACGACGCCAGCTCCGCGGCCATGGCCACATGCGAGCGAATGTGCTCCCGCAACCCGGAGAGCCCGAAGCCGTTGATCACCGCCCACAGCTTGAGCGCCCTGAACCGGCGCCCCAGCGGCACCTGCCAGTCGCGGTAGTCCACGACCGCGCCGGACTCCGACGCCGCGTTGCGCAGGTACTCCGGGGTGATCGACAACGCGGCCGGCAGGGCTCCGGCGTCGCGGACCCACATCAGCGACGCGTCGAACGCCGTGAGTAGCCACTTGTGGGCGTCGGTGCAGAACGAGTCGGCGAGCTCGACGCCGTCGAGCAGATCCCGGTGCTCCGGGCACAGTGCGGCGACCCCGGCCCACGCGGCGTCGACGTGGACCCACGCGCGGTGCTGCCGGGCCACCAGTGCTATCTCCCGGACGGGGTCCACCGCGCCCGTCCCGGTGGTGCCGATCGTCGGGCAGACGAGCACCGGCCGCAGCCCCGCAGCCACGTCGGCCGCCATCGCCGCGGCCAGCGCGGCCGGTGACATCGCGAGCGTTCCCGGCGACGGGTCGACGATCCGCAGGCTCCGCGCCCCCAGCCCCGCCACCCGCGCGGCCTTGGCCAGCGACGAGTGGGTCTCAGCCGTCAGGTAGACCCGCTCGCTGCTGTCGACGCCGTCCTCCCGCCATCCGGGGGTGGCACGGTGCAGGGCGGCCAGCAGCGCCACCAGCGCGGCCGAGGATGCCGAGTCCTGGATCGACCCGCCCCCGCCGCCCGCAAAGGTGAACGCGGGGCCCAGACCCAGCGCGTCGGCGAGCCCGTCGAGCAGCACCTGCTCCACCTCGGTCGCCGCGGGCGAGGTGGACCACAGCATCCCCTGTGCGCCGAGCCCGCTCGACAGCATGTCTCCGAGCAGCGAGTGCAGCGAGGCGTTCGCCGGGAAGTAGCCGAAGAATCCGGGTGCCTGCCAGTGCACGCTCGCCGGGACGACCACGCGGTCGAGTTCCCCGAGCAGGTGATCCAGCGGCGCCGGGTGCTCGGGCAGCGCTGCCGGCAGCTGCGCCCGCACGGAGCCGGGCTCGACGTCGGGCCGAACCGGCAGCTCACCGACGCCGGACCGGTAGGCGGCGATCCAGTCCACGACGGCGTACCCGAGCCGCCGGAACTCCTCGGGATCGAGATCGGCCATCGTCAGAGGACCGGCGCCGCGGCGACGCCATCCCCGGCGCATCCGGCGCATCCGGTGATGTCGGTCATCGGGCCACTCTTGCCGGGTGTGGGCGGGGAGGCAAGGGCGTGGGCGGTATCACGCCGTCCGGGGCGGACACGGATAGCCATCGGGGAGCATGGTCCACGGGTGACCACGAAGGCGGACCCGAGCACGGGAGAACGGGGCCGCCTACGGCTGCTTCAGCTCGCGGCCCTCACCAGCACCTGCGACCGGTTCGCGATCGCGCCGCTGCTGGTGGTGATCGGGCTCGATCTGGGCGCCCCGCTCTCGGCCGTGGTGGCCGTGGCCAGTGCCTACTTCCTGGCCTACGGGCTGATGCAACCGGTGTGGGGCATGTTCAGCGACCGGATCGGCAGGGTGCGCGTGATGCGCCTGGCCCTGCTGGGCGCGGCGGCGGCCGGCGTGGGTTCCGCGCTCGCGCCCAACCTGCTCGTCCTCGGGATCACCCGGGTCGTCGCGGGCGGCTGTTTCGCGGCGCTGATCCCCTCGACCCTGGTGTACGTGGGCGACATGTGGCCCGTCGAGGTCCGGCAGCGCCCGCTGTCCGACGTGCTCGCGGCGTCCGCGCTCGGCGTGGCGACCGCGACTGCCGGAGCCGGGTTGCTCGCCGACATCATCGGCTGGCGCGCCGTGCCGGCGGTGACGGCCGCCGCCGCCACCGCGCTCTGGTTCGCGCTCGCGCGGCTGCCCGAGCCCGACCGGAAACCGACCACCGGTAGCCCGCTGCTGTCGATCCGCCGGGTGCTGCGCTCCCGCTGGGGCCCGATCGTGCTCGGGCTTGCGTTCACCGAGGGCATCGTGGTGCTCGGCGTGCTCACCTACCTGGCGCCCGCCGTGCAGGCCCTCGGGTCGTCGGCGGCGCTGGCCGGTGCGGTCGCGGCGTCCTTCGGCGTAGGGGCGCTGGGCTGGTCGCGGCTGGTGCACCGGCTCGTCGGACGGGTCCCACCCACCGGGCTCGCCGGGATCGGTGGAGCCCTGCTCGTGGCCGGGTGGGTGGTGCCCGCCGTCGCGGTGAACGTCGCGACGGTCACCGCGGCGGGGCTGCTGATCGGCGGGTCCTGGGCGTTCCTGCACTCCACGCTGCAGAACTGGGCCACCGAGGTGGTGCCGGGGGAGCGGGCCACCGCAGTGGCGCTGTTCGCGGCGTCGCTGTTCCTGGGGAGCGCGGCGGGCACGGCCGCGGCCGGTCCACTCGCCGAGGCGGGGGCCTTCGGCACGGTGTTCCTGGTGGCCGTGATCGGGTCGATCCCGGTTGCCGTGCTCGCCGCCATCGCCCGCGGCCGCTACGACGGTCGCTGACTCGATTCCTGCCGGCGGCCTGTCGGGTTCGCCCGGGCGCTCCGGTCCTGTGATCATGGCGGCGTGACGGATCTGGTGACGGCGCGCGCCCGCCGCGCGCTGGGGCGCGACCTGCTCGCCGTCGGTGTGGGTGCGCTGCTCGTGCTGGCGTCGGCACTGGTCGGATGGCAGCTCATCCGCGACGGCAAGGACATCATCCTCGGTTTCCCGCCGCTGCTGGCCGACTGGAGGCCGCACATCGGGCCGGGCACCCCGATCGCGATCATCATCGCGGCGCTGGTGGTGGCCCGTGGCCCGGCACTCGCGCAGCGCCTCGCCTGGCGGCCCCTGCTGCTGGTGTCCTGGGCGGCCGCCGCGGTCTGGACGCTCGGGCTCGCGCTGGTCGACGGCTGGCAGGACGGCGTCGTCGGCCGGCTGACCAGCGACCAGGAGTACCTCTTCGACGTTCCGAAGGTCGCCGACATCCCGGCCATGGTCCGGACGTTCTCCGACTTCATCCTCACCGACCAACCGGTGTTCTGGACGACGCACGTGGGCGCCCACCCGCCGGGAGCGTTCCTGGTGTTCGTGTGGCTCGACCGGATCGGGCTCGGCGGCGGCGGACCGACCGGTATCACCGTCATCCTGGTGGGCGCGTCGGCCTGCGCCGCGGTCGCGGTGACGCTCCGCGCGCTCGGCGCGGAGGAGGTCGCCCGGGCCGCCCTGCCGTTCGGGGTGCTGTTCCCCGGAGCGGTGTGGGTGGGGGTCTCGGCGGATGGGATGTTCGCCGCGGTGCTGGCGTGGGGGGTGGCGCTGCTCGCGATCGGGGCCACCCGGCGGGGCCGCGGCGCCGATCTCGCCGCGCTCGGTGGGGGCGTGCTGCTGGGCTACTGCCTGTACCTGTCCTACGGGCTGGTGGTCGCGGGATTGATCCCGCTGGCGGTGTTGGCCGCGCCCGGCGCAGGCGGAGCGCGCATCGGCGCCGTGACGCGACGGTGGCGGGCCGGGCTGCTGGCCGTGGCCGGGGTGCTCGCGGTGGCGGCGGTGTTCACGGCCGCCGGGTTCTGGTGGTTCACCGGCTTCGAAGACGTCAAGATCATCTACGCGGCCAGTGCGGCGAAGAACCGGCCCTACGACTATTTCCTGTGGGCCAACCTCGCCGCGCTGGCCCTCGCCACCGGGCCGGCGGTACTTGCGGGTCTGCGCAGGCTCGCCGCATCACCGCGTGCCGTGCCGGCGGCTGCGGCGCTGCTGATCGCCGCCGCAGCAGCCGCGGTGCTCGCCGCCGACATCTCCGGGTTCAGCAAGGCTGAGGTGGAACGGATCTGGCTGCCGTTCGGGACATGGCTTCTGGTGGCGTGCGCGCTGCTGCCGCGCCGGCAGGCCCGGGGGTGGCTGGCCGCCCAGGCGGTGCTCGCGCTTGCTGTCAACCATCTGCTGTTCACGGTCTGGTGAGCCGGAGGGCAGACTCGTCCACATGCGACCTGCGGCCGAGACCCTGCCCGCCGGGCCGGTGGTGCTGCACCGCTGGCGGGCGTCCGACGCCGAGGCGCATTACCGTGCGGTCGTCGAGTCACTCGAGCACCTCGCCCCGTGGATGGGTTGGGCGACGAACGGCTACACCCTCGCAGACTCCCGCGATTACATCGCGCGCAGGGAGGAGGCCTGGGGAGTCGACTTCAGTTACATGATGCGCACTCCCGGTGACGTGGTCGCCGGCTGCTGCTCGATGATGGGCCGGACCGGCCCCGGCGGGTTGGAGATCGGCTACCGGGTGCATCCCGGCCACGTCCGGCGCGGCTACGCCACGGCCGCCGTGGCGGCGCTGGTCGCCGAGGCGTTCCGGATCGGGGTCACCCGCGTGGAGATCGTGCACGACCTCGCCAACGTGGCCAGCGGATCGATTCCGTACAGACTGGGATTCACCGAGATCGAGCGCAGGCCGCCGCAGGAGGAACGGACTTCGGCGAAGATCGGACCGGACGTCGTGTGGCGGCTGTGGGCCCCCGGGCAACCGGAGAAGTAGGCGGTCACAGCACCTGGATGCGTTCCGTACCGGTGCGCAGGACGATGTCGCGGAACGTCGCACGGCCGCTGCCGTGCCCGAAGTGGCTCACCGCGATCAGCAAGATCGATTCGATGCGGGGAGGCGGTGGGCCGACGAAACGCTCGTGGTCGGCCCATACGTCACGGGACTCACGCCGCCAGCGGCCCAACCCGGTCGGGCCGCGGCGGACCGGGATGTGGGTCTCCCGGTCTGGCCGACCGCGGACCGGGCAGGTGAACGTGTCGTCCTCCGGTGCGAGGACGGTGCTCCAGAACCAGGTGAGGTCGTGGCCGGTGTCGAACGCCGCGGCGATGCTCAGGTAGTCCTGGGTCCAGACGGTGTTCTCCGGCGCGTCGCCGGGGAGGTTCCCGACCCGCCAGCTCCACTCGATCGTCGTGCCGGGCCGGAGGTCCACCTCGACGGACTTGGTGATGATGCCGGCGGCGTCATCGCACACCACGTCGATGGCGGGCTTGCCCTCGAATCGCGCGTGCCGGTAGATGTCGCCGGGGCCGAAGGTGAGCAGGTACGACCACCCTGCCGGCGGGACGACGGGGTCGAGGAGCCGGGTGCGTTCGGCATCGACGAGCCGCGGGTCGGCCACGTCCCGGGGGAGTGCGGCCAGCCCGTCGACGGGGTCGACGCCCGCCGGCCAGTGCAACACCGCGACCGACAGACTTCCGCATTCCCGGCCGTACGGGGTGTGGCCGGTGGCGAGGCGCCCGGACCAGTCGGCCCATGCGCCGAGGTGGACGCACAGTTCCAGTGGGCCCGACCGGTCCACGACGACGGTGGTGGTGTCCTGGGTGCAGCCGAAGATCTGCCCGCCGGGCACCCGGCCCCACAGGTGGTACTTCGCGCCCCCGTGGTGGGTGGCCGACCAGTTGATCCGGCCCGATCCGAGCAACGTGACACGATCGCCCTTGCGCACGGTGATTCCGGTGGAGGTCCAGGGGGGCCGATCACCCGGCAGCACGAGGTGCGCTGCTGCCGGGCCCGTGGGCGGGTGAATCATCGGCCCACCCTCGCAGATCAGTACCCCACCACGGGCCCGATTCGATCGATTGCTGTCCCTGATCCGTGGTTCTGGCTCGATCAGTGGTTCTGGTGGTACGCCTCGAGCGCGTTGGACGGGATGCGGCCCCGCTCCGAGATCTTCATCCCTTGTAGCTGGGCCCATTCCCGAATGGCCTGGTTCTGCTCGCGGTCGGTGCTGGGACGTGACACCGGTGCGACTGTCGCGGAGCCGCGTCGGCCGCCGCTTCGGCGTGCTGCGGAAACGAACGGAGCGAGCATCTCCCGCAATCTGCCGCCATTGGCCGCTGAGAGGTCGATCTCGTAGGAGCGGCCGTCCACCGCGAACTCGACCTGTTCGTTGGCCTCGCTGCCGTCCATGTCGTCGATGAGGGTGACCGTCGTCTGCTTCGCCACGTGCGTTGCCTTTCCGCGGTTGTCACGGGTACGCCGAAGATGCCTCGGCAGGTGCCGAGGTTTCTTGGGTCCGAACGGGGGATGGGGAATATGTGTAAGACCGACAATAAAGGAACTGACCGCCCATTGTCGATCTGGGTCGGATCCGGCGGTGTGTCGCGGGAGCAGATGCCGCCGGTGCGGCCGCGAGATCTCATCGAAAAGGGATCAACACGGAGAACGGTTGCGGAGAAGAGCGCGGTCATTCCCCAGTTCAGAGCCGCAGGCCGGTCACGCCGTGCTTCCCCGGAGGTGTGATCCGGTCCAGCACATCAAGGCGCAGGCCGGCGCCACCCGGCCCGGCGCCGGCAGCGTGACCGAGCAGGAATGCAACAGGTCGGGGTCCTGCGCCGCGTGCCGGGTGGCGAGGTCGGGCCCGGCGGCGCCGCTGTCGGCGTGATCGGCTCCCCGTAGTGGAGGGCGTCGGAACAGGCGATCAGATCGAACGTCCCTTCCGGCATGTCGAGAGGAAGGGTGCGACGTTCGGACCACGCACGGTGGTCGCCCGCGAGGCGCTCACGAGCCCGTCCGATCGCGGCGGCGGAGATGTCGACTCCAACAAGTTCACCCGTCAGAGTGACCAGTCGCTCGCTGAGCCTGCCCTCAGCGCAGCCGACTCCAGGACGCGCTCAGACATCGCGTCGCCCAGCGTGTCCATCACGAGGTCGAACTTCGAGTTCTCGTAGGTGTTGCCGTCGATGCGGTAAGGATCAGGGGTGCGATGAGGCCGTTCCTGGGCACTACGACCCCAACCGGGTTGCCATAGCCAGGTCCGCTCGGCGGGTCGCGGCTCCAACCGGGGGCGCAGGCGCAGGGCGGTGCGGGCCGGCACGCGGACCGGCGCGGTGCCGGCCCGCAGGACGTGGCCCTGTGCCGGCCGGACGGCCCGACGGGCGTGGGCGGCGATGGTGTCGATCATGGTGGATCGACTCCAGGGGCCCGGGGAGTGATCGGCACCCCAGGGGTAGCTCTCCTAGTGTTGTGTCTATGACCGTCACGACGGAGCGACGAGGACGTGTACTGCTCGTGCGGATGGACCGGGCCGCGAAACGTAACGCCATCGACGCCGACACGTCGGCGGGTCTCGACGCCGCGCTCAATGAACTCGACGACGACCCCGGGCTCTGGGTCGGAGTGCTCGCCGGCACCCCGACCGTGTTCTCGGCGGGCACCGACCTGACGTCGGGGGCAGGGGAGCCGACCGCCCGCGGCGGCAACTACGGGGTGGTGCGCCGCGACCGCCGCACACCGCTCGTCGCCGCTGTGGAGGGCGTCGCCTACGGGGGCGGGTTCGAGATCGTGCTCGCGTGCGACCTCGTCGTCGCGGCCCGGACCGCCCGGTTCGCGCTGCCCGAGACCGCCCGGGGGCTCGTCGCCAACTGTGGCGCCCTGTTCCGCACGCCGCGGGCGCTACCGCGCAACGTCGCTCACGAGATGCTGCTGACGGGCCTGCCGCTGGGCGCCGAGCGGGCCTGGACGCTCGGGCTGGTGAACCGGCTCGTGGAGGCGGGAGAGGCCGAGGCGGCTGCGCTGGAGTTGGCCGAGCAGGTGTGCGCGAACGCCCCGACGGCCCAACGCGCGACCCTCGTGGCACTGGCCGACGATGTGGCAGACGCCGACGCGCGGGGCTGGGCCGCCACCGAGCGCGCCCAGGCCGCGATCGCCGCGTCGGCCGACGCGGCGGAGGGTGTTGCGGCGTTCCGCGAGAAGCGTCCCCCGGTATGGACGGGCTGCTGACCATGTCACATCGCTGAACGTCACCCGAGCGTTACATATCTCTCGACGGCAGAGAATGCATGTGGCTGAGGTAACGTGTTCTGCGTGGACGGGTACGGGATGCGGGACGAGCTCGTGCGGCTCCTGCAGGACTACGCGGGTGAGGCCGACCGGCTCGGGCAGGTCTTCGCCGAGCGCAACGGCATGCACCCGACCGACCTCCACGCGCTGCTCGCCGTCATGCAGGCCGACGCCGGCGGCACTCCGCTGACCCCGGGCAGGCTCGGGGAGTACCTGGGGCTGTCGTCGGGGGCCACCACGGCGGTGATCGACCGGCTGGAGCGCGCGGAGCACGTACGTCGCTCCCGGGACGGCCGGGACCGGCGCCGGGTCACGCTGCATCACGCCGATGCGGCGGCGCAACTCGGCCGGGCCTTCTTCGGTCCGCTCGGCACAAAGATGGACATGATGCTTGCGGGGTACACACCGGCGGAACTGGCAGCCGTGGTCCGTTTCCTCGGTGACACGAACGCGATGATGCGGCACCACCGCAGCGCGGTGGCCGACCAAGAACGTCTCGTGGACCAGCCCGGTCAGGCCGAGGTCCACCAAGGACGGCATTAGTTCTCGAGCCCGCCGCGTTTCACCAGTTGGGCCGCGATGACGTTGCGCAGGATCTCGTTGGTACCCTCGCCGACGATCATCAGTGGGGCGTCGCGGAAGTAGCGCTCGACGTCGAACTCGGTGGAATAGCCGTATCCGCCGTGGATGCGCACGGCGTCGAGCGCCACTTCCATGGCCGCTTCGGAGGCGAACAGCTTGGCCATTCCGGCTTCCATGTCGCAGCGCTGCCCGGTTTCGTAGCGCTGAGCGGCATGCAGGATCAGCTGGCGGGCGGCTGTGAGCTTGGTTGCCATGTCCGCCAGGTAATTGCCTATCGACTGGTGCTGCCAGATGGGCTTACCAAAGCTCTCACGTTCCTGTGCGTAGCGAAATGCGTCGTCGAACGCGGCCCGGCCGACGCCGAGCGCGCGGGCGGCCACCTGGATGCGCCCGGTCTCCAGCCCCTTCATCATCTGCGGGAAACCGCGGCCCTCGACCCCGCCGAGCAGGGAGTCGGCGGCGGCGTGGTGGCTGTCGAAGGTCAACTCACAGCTCTCGACGCCCTTGTATCCCAGCTTAGGCAGGTCGCGGGAGACGGTCAGACCGGGGCCGTGCTCGACGAGCAGGATCGAGATGCCCCGGTGCGGGGGATCGGCGGCCGGGTCGGTCTTGCACAGCAGGGCGATCAGGCTCGAGCGGCGCGAGTTGGTGATCCACGTCTTGGCTCCGTTGACGACGTACCCGGCGTTGTCGTCAGTTGGGTCGACCCGCCGGGCCACGGTGGTCATGGCCTGCAGGTCCGAGCCGCCACCCGGCTCGGTGAGCGCCATCGTCGCGCGGACCTCACCGGTCGCCATCCGCGGCAGCCAGCGGTCCTGCTGCTCCCGGGTGCCGTAGGACACCAGCAGTTTCGCGACGACGGTGTGCCCGCCCATCGCCCCGGCCAGGCTCATCCAGCCGCGGGCGAGCTCCGCGGTGACCAGCGCATAGCAGGGCATCGACACCGGCGCCTCGCCCCATGGCGGTGGCACGGCGAGCCCGAAGATGCCGAGCTCCTTCATCTGCTCGATGAGCTTCTCGGGGTAGGTGTCGCCGTGTTCCAGCTCGCGGACCACGGGCCGGACCTCCCGGTCCACGAACTCCCGCACGACCTCGACGACGGCCTGTTCCTCGACGCTCAGTTCGCTCACGGCCACGAGCCTACGAGTGCCGGACGCGCTCCACGACCCGCCGCCAGCGCGTGCGGGGATCGGCCTCGATCAGGACCGGGGTCGGTGCCGCACCGGGCGCAGGGGGCAGGGCCACCGGGATCTCCCCACCGAGGCGGAAGCCCGGCGCGAGGTCCAGGTCGTCGCCGCTCCAGAACCGGCCGGGGTCGTACCAGTTCGGCCGGCGCCGCTGCGGCAGCAGCCCCATGTCCTCGTAGGTGAGGGCCACGACCTCGGCGCAGTAGGCGGTCTCCAGGTCGGCGACGGGCCGGGCCGCCCGCCCCGGCAGGCGCACCTGCGGTATGCGGCCCTGCAGCCAGCGCCCGGCCAGCCGCGTCGTCGACGGGAACGGTGTGCCGTCGAGGCGGGCGACCGCACGCAGAGCGGCGTCCTCCAGCGCGCTGTCGAGCGGACCCTCCAGCTGACGCAACCACGGGCGCTGGCCGTAGCGATGACCCCATTGCAGCACGGCGTCGCGCAGGTCGTGGAGCTGGACGCCGCG
Organism: Pseudonocardia sp.; assembly: GCA_046595345.1. GTDB lineage: Bacteria > Actinomycetota > Actinomycetes > Mycobacteriales > Pseudonocardiaceae > Pseudonocardia. Next base: position 2,749 of record JBKJPD010000251.1, on the reverse strand, counting down.
CTGGTGGGTACCCGACCACATGTCCGGCAGGGAGCGGCCGAGCTCGGCGTGCCACATCAGCGGTGGCAGGTGGTCCACGACGATCGCCATGCCGCCGTGGTTGACCGGGGAGTTGGTCAGCCCGCGGATCGCGCGGTCGGCACCGCTGCTCCCGCGGAACACCCACACGTCGCCGGTCCGGGCGAGTTCGCAGGCCCGGTCGAGGGTGATCACTGATCGCGGCACGGCCGGAAGGCTAGCGGTCGGTAGTCTCTCGCGGATGCGATGGTGGAAGGTGTTGGGGTTGGCCGGGCTCGCAGGGGTGGCGGCCACGGGTGTCGTCACGGCCAGGGCGGAGCGGCGCCGGCAGTCCTACACGCCCGAGGAGATCCGGTCGCGGCTGCACGAGCGGGTGGCCGGTGCGGCGGCCCGGGATGTGTCCGGGGAGCCCGGGCCGCGCTGACCGCCGGGTCGACGGGACCCGGGGGTATCGACCGGGGAGTCTCGGGGGGAGGCCGTGGCACGAGTCCGGACGACGCGCCGGGGTGCGGGCGGGCGCGGCCCCGGGAGATGCTGGCGGGCATGGCGCCCGATCTGAGCTTCGAACCACTGACCCCCGTGTCCTATCTCGATCGCGCCGCGGCCGCGCACGGCGACCGGATCGCGGTGGTCGACGGCGACCACCGGTGGACCTACGCCGAGCTGCACGAGCGCTGCCGCCGCCTCGCCGGTGCGCTCGCCCCGCTCGCCGACGGCCGCCCGGTTGCGGTGCTCGCGCCGAACACGCACGTGCTGTTGGAGGCCAACTTCGGGGTGCCGTGGGCGGGCGTGCCGCTCGTCGCGATCAACACGCGGCTCTCGGCCCGGGAGGTCGCCTACATCCTGGAGCACTCCCGCGCGGCGGTTCTCGTGCACGACCCGGTCTTCGACGAGCTGGTGACCGACGTGACGGGCCGGCTGTCCGCGCCGCCGGTGCTGATCCGGGCGGGGGAGCAGTACGAGGGGCTGCTGGCGGCAGCCACACCGCAGGCCGTCACCCCCGACGACGAGCGCGCGCTGCTGTCGATCAACTACACCTCCGGGACGACCGGGCGGCCCAAGGGCGTCATGTACCACCACCGGGGCGCCTACCTGCAGGCGCTGGCGATGGTGGGGCACACCGGGCTCTCCCCCTCGGCGGTGCACCTGTGGACCCTGCCCATGTTCCACTGCAACGGCTGGTGCTTCCCGTGGGCGGTGACGGCGGCCGCCGCCACCCACGTGTGCCTGCCGAAGGTCGAGCCCGCCGAGGTGTGGAGGCTCATCCGGGAGGAGGGCGTCACCCATCTCAACGGGGCGCCGACGGTGCTGTCGATGCTGGCGTACGCGCCGGAGGCCGGTCCGGTCGACCCGCCGGTCCGGGTGGCGACGGGCGGTGCGCCGCCCAGCCCCGCGATCCTGCGCCGGATGGGCGAGCTCGGCTTCGACGTCACCCATCTCTACGGCCTCACCGAGACGTTCGGGCCGGTGATGATCTGCGACTGGCGCCCCGAGTGGAACTCCCTCGACGCCGACGAACAGGCCGTGCTCAAGGCCCGCCAGGGTGTCGGGAACATGATCTCGTGCCGGGTGCGGGTGATCGGCGCCGACGGTGTGGACGTGCCCGCCGACGGCACGAGCGTCGGGGAGATCTCGCTGCGTGGCAACAACGTGATGCTGGGCTACCTCGACGAGGGCGGGGGGGTCGACGCGCAGGCGACCGCCGAGGCCGCCCCGGACGGCTGGTTCCGGACCGGCGACCTGGGGGTGCTGCACCCCGACGGCTACGTGGAGCTGCGCGACCGCAGCAAGGACGTGATCATCTCCGGTGGCGAGAACATCGCCTCGGTCGAGGTGGAGCAGGCGATCGCCGACCATCCCGCGGTGCTGGACGTGGCCGTGATCGCGGTTCCCGACGAGCGCTGGGGCGAGGTGCCCGCGGCGTACGTCACGCTGCACGAGGGCGCGAGTGCCACCGAGGCCGAGATCGTCGAGCACGTCCGCGCGAGGTTGGCCCGGTTCAAGGCGCCGAAGACGGTGGTCTTCGGTGAGCTGCCCAAGACGTCAACGGGCAAGATCCAGAAGTTCGTGCTGCGCGACCGGGCGTGGGAGGGCGCGGAGCGCCGGATCCGGTAGGCGAGGATCGACCGGTGCCCGCCCGCCTGTACGTGATCCCGCTGGACCTCGGTGGCGTGACCGTGCCCGAGGCCGTCCGGCGCCTCGCCCACCGCGACCGGGTGACGGCATGGTCGGGGGACTGGTCCACCGGCGGGCTGGTCACCTGCGACCCGGTGGTGGCCGGGATGTTCCCGCAGGTGCCCTCCGTCGAGCCGGATCCGGCACGTCCGGACGCCGTGGGCGGGGGCTGGTTCGGCTATGTCTGCTTCCCTGCGCGCGCAGTAGCGCCCTTCCCCCGGCAGTCCTGGGCCTGGTACCGCGACGTCCTGCGTTACGACGGTGCCCGCTGGTGGTACGAGGCCCTGCTGGACGACGGGCCCGCGGTGCGCGGCGGACTGCCGGGCGAGGAGCATGCCGGCGCAGCGGACCGCGTCGGGTTCGACGCTGCCGCTGCCGCCGCCCGGGCCGGGGATCTGCGCCGGGATCTCAGCACGCCGGCCCATCTCGAACCCGCCCGGCTGGAGATCACCGGCCTCCCGGACCGGACCGCGCACGTGGTCGCCGTCGAGCGGTGCGTGCAGGCGATCCGGCAGGGCGAGATCTACCAGGCCAACATCGCCTGCCACCTCGACGC
>JBKJPD010000192.1:0-3099 GCA_046595345.1 Pseudonocardia sp. | reverse complement strand
GCGGCGCGGCGTTCATGTACGACCTCAAGATCGGCAACAAGCGGGTGACGAACCTGCGGCGGTCGCGCGGTCCTCGGCCGGATCAACGGCATCGCCCCGGCCGCGCTGAACACGGCCTCCACGATGCGGCGCGACGTCTACAATGTCATCCCGACCAACCGGAGGCCACCGCCCCGACGAGCACCGTCCTCGTCGGACCGACCTCCCTGGTCTGCCAGACCTCGGCGACCATCACCGCACCGGGCTTCGGCATCGCGCCCAACTGCCCCGTGATCACAACCCGCACGTCGTGACCCACCACTGCCTGATCACTCCCGCCTGCTCATCAGGAAGCGAGTCCACTCGTGCGTACTCCTAGTTCTCTCACGCGCGCCGCGGCCGGGGCCGTTGTCCTCGCCGTCGCCTGCGCCGCAACGCTGCTGGCCGGGGGTATGGCCAGCGCCCAGACCAACCCGATCGGGACGCTGAGCTTCACCCCCGCGGCCGGCAACAACCTCACCGCGCCGACCGTCACGACCTCGGCGCCGTGCCCCGCGGCGGCGAACGCCTACTACATCCGCTTGCAGGGCCCCGGCGGCTCCGGCAACCTCGACAGCCTGGCCACCGGCCGCGGAACGGCTGGTCTCTCCGGCACCGCACCGTTCTCGGTGGCGTTCACCAACGCCTTCAAGGACGTCGCGGCCCAGGCCAGCCCGCCGAACACCATCGTTGCCGGCGCGTACACGGTGTCGCTGAACTGCGTCAGCGGCACCTTCGGCAACGTCGTCGAGGGAAGCTTCGTCTCGACGGTCACCTTCACCACCGCGACGACCTACACGACGTCCGCACCGGTGACGACGACCAGCACGGCGCTGGCCGTGACCCCGCCGTCTCCCGTTGCGGCGGGCAGCACGTCGACGCTGACCGCGACGCTCACCCCGACCGTCGCCACCGGCACCGTGCAGTTCTTCAACGGCTCCACCAGCCTCGGCGCCCCTGTTGCAGTCGTGGCCGGGACGGCCAGCACCACGGCGACACTGCCGACGGGGACCGCGTCGCTGACCGCGACCTTCACCGGCGGTACCGGTTTCGCGAACTCGACATCGCCGGTGGTGTCCTCTGTGGTCAACGTCGCCGCCGGAGTGACGAAGACGACCACGGCGGTGACCACCTCGCCGGCACCGCCGATCGCCGTGGGCACCGTGGTGACGGTGAGTGCGGTGGTCAGCCCGACTACTGCGCCCGGCACGGTGCAGTTCAAGGATGGTGACCTCGTCCTGGGTGCGCCGGTGACGGTCACCTCTGGTGCAGCGTCGACGTCGACGTCGACACTGGTTGTCGGGACGCACGCGTTGAGTGCCCTGTTCACTCCCAACGACCCGGCTGCCTTCGGGTCGTCGATGTCGCCCGTGGTGGGCGTCGTGGTCTCCACTGTGGCCTCTGGCGTGACGGATACCTCCACCGCGGTGACCGCCTCGCCCCTATCGCCGGTTGCCGCGGGTACCGCGGTGACGGTGGGTGCGACGGTCAGCCCGGCCACTGCGCCCGGCACGGTGCAGTTCAGCGACGGGGCCGTACTCCTGGGTGCGCCGGTGACCGTCGTCGCTGGTGCAGCGTCGACGACGACGACGCCGGCTGTCGGGACGCACGCGTTGACCGCGGCGTTCACCCCCACCGACCCGGCCTTCGGGTCGTCGACGTCGGTTGCGCTGAACCTCGTGGTCACCGCAGCAACCGGGGCGAGGACGACGACGACCAGGCTCCTGGTCTTCCCGAAGCACCCGTTCCAGGGCCTCCCGGTTGTCCTGATCGCACGGGTGTCCTCCAGCGCCTCGACCGGAACCGTCCAGTTCATGGACGGTTCCACGGCAATCGGCAGCCCGATGCCGGTGGTCGGCGGGATGGCCATCGGTGTGACCTCGAAGTTGACCGAGGGCATGCATTCGCTGACCGCCGTGTTCACCCCCACCGACCCGGCGGCTTTCGGACCGTCGCCGTCGAACGCGGTGTCGCTGAAGGTTCGGCGGCTCGTCGGGTTCGAGAGAAGGGGTGAGGAGGGCAGTACCGGTTGATCCCGGTCTGCCTCGACAGCGCGACGGCCACCGCGAGCGGCGGCTTCTCGGCACGCTCGACCCCACCAGCCCGAACACCTACCGGACCTCGCCGGACCCCGCCTCCACGACGGCCACCACATCGGTCGCCGCGGGCACCGGCGGCAGTTCCAGCGGCGGCGGCCTCGCCTATACCGGCGCCCGTGGTGGCGCTGTTCGTCCGAGACCGCCCAGTTCCCCGCCCCTGCCGACCTGATGCCGGCGGCCGTCGTGCAGCCCACGGGGCTGGATGCCCGGTCGATCTCGGCATGGTTCGGGGAACGGAATGAGGCGGGCACCCCCGCCGTCATCGTCGAGTAGCGGCCCACCGACGCGATCTTCAACGCCCCGACCGACCCTCGGACCGCCGACTGCGTCAACGGCCGGTTCGGCTGAGCACGAACTGTGGGTCCGACCCGATCCACGCCGTGAGGTAACGCTGCACCCCCCGACGGCGAGAGTGTCATGGTGAGTTCGATCGGAGATAAAGGCGTGCCGAAGCCGTCCGGCCGCTCCTGGAACCGTGCCCGCACCGTGCTGGTCGCCGGGGCGATCGGGGTCCTGGGCATCGCGTTCGTCAGCAGCGACGCCGTCGAGCAGCCACCCGTAACCGGGCGCCCGACCCTGCTCGCCGCCGTCAACAGCGCGGACGGCCCCGCGTTGTTCATCGGCCCGGTCCTCGGGGCCAGTGGGCGACTGCCCGTCGATGCGGCGCCGCCGGTCCTCGTCCTGCCCGCAGGCGTCCTTCCCGCCGACCCTGGCGGGCTCACCGGCGCGCCCGGGGTCATCGCGCCGGGGTCGCTGGGCATCCCCGCCATCGTGCTCGACGCCTATCAGCGGGCGGCGCAGGCCTCCGCGGTAAGCCGACCGGGCTGTCACCTGTCCTGGGCGCTGCTCGCGACCTCCGTTGGCGTGCCCGGACTCGATCCGCCCGATCGACGCGAGCAGCGCCCAGGACAGGTGACAGCCCGGTCGGCTTACCGCGGAGGCCTGCGCCGCCCGCTGATAGGCGTCGAGCACGATGGCGGGG
>JBKJPD010000291.1:0-2766 GCA_046595345.1 Pseudonocardia sp. | reverse complement strand
ACCGCGCCGGGCGCCGGTCGTCATCGTCAGCCAGACCAGCGCACCCCAGTCCGGGGTTTCCCCTGCCGCCCCCACGATCCGCGCCGCCTCGTCGGCCGAGGGCGGCCGCGGATCCGGGCGCTTCGCCGCCGGCGGCGAGGTGAACTGCACCGGGTTGACCCCCAGCCAGCGCCAGCGCACGCCCTTCTCGAACGCGCCGCGCAGCACGAAGTGGATGTGCCGGATCGTCGTCGCCGACAACGGCAGGCACTGGTGCGGTCGACACCGCTCGTCGCATTCGTGCTCGCGTGGCGTCCGGTGGTCGATGCCCCCACGGACGGCGCAGTGCGACCGGCAGCGCCGCAGCTCGCGGTAGAGCGAGTCGAGCACCTCGGAGTCCACCGCGCCGGCCTTGAGGTGACCGACAAACGGCCGAACGTGCTTGCGGAGGTAGTCGGTTGTACATCCGGTGCGTGCTGCGCCCGACGTCGAGCGTCTCGAGGTACCGGTTGAGCAGCTGGTCAACCGAGGCGCTTGTGCGCGGATTTCGGCGCTCGTCGACCTGTGTAGCGAGCCGGCGCATGACCTTCTCGGCCTCGCCCTCGGCGGCCGGGCCCGCCGGGACGACCTCCCCGAGTTAGTGGCGCCGCCCCGTCAGGGGGTCGTACCCGGTGTACACGGCGACCCGCAGGGCCCCGCTCGGGAGGGTCTGGATGCTGCCGCGCGGGCGCCTGCTGGACCGCGTGGAACCTCGCGTGGGGCGAAGGTAGCAGCGATTCGCACCACGTTTGATTCCATGACGGACCCCCCAGAGAGGCGGTGTCGAAGAATCCGCTGGTCAACCTGGTGGGCGCGGCAGGGTTCGAACCTGCGACCGCTCGGGTGTAAGCCGAGTGCTCTTCCGCTGAGCTACGCACCCGCACGCGCCGGGTGCGAACCCGGCGCGCAGCGACCCTACAGAGCCGCGAGGGCCTTCTTCCACGCGTCCTGGTTGCGGGCCTCGCCGGGCCCGTTGACCTCGGCGAACTTGACGATGCCCGCCGTGTCGACGAGGAACGTGCCACGCAGGGCGAACCCGGCGCCCTCGTTGAACACGCCGTAGTCCTGGGCGACCTTGCCGTGCGGCCAGAAGTCGGCCAGCAGCGGGAAGCCGTAGGTCTCGGCATCGGCCCAGGCCTTCAGGGCGAACGGGTGGTCAACCGACAGTGCCAGGATCTGGACGTCGTCGTTCTGGAAGCTCGACAGGTCGTCGCGGACCGCGCACAACTCACCGGTGCAGATGCCGGAGAACGCGAACGGGTAGAAGACCACCAGGACGCTGCGCTCGCCGCGGAACGACGAGAGCGTGACCTCCTGGTTGTTCTGGTCCTTGAGGGTGAAGTCGGGGGCTTCGGTTCCCACCTCGGGCGCCATGTACCTGATCTCCTCGCCGTACTCAGCTCATTGGGTAGCCGGCCACGATCGGCGCCGGCATCATCTCGGGAGCTTACTGTTCCGACATCGCCTGCGGGAGGCGCGACAGGTTCCTGATCCATGATGCGCGCGGGCTCATGACGGTTCCGACGCAGACCTGGGTGGACCCCGACGAGACTCCGGGCGCCGTCCACCTATCGGCCGGTGAACGGCCCGGACGGCATACCGTGCCGCGCTCGACTGCAGGACCGCTGGTGAGGGCCGGTTACCGTTTCGACCTGGCCGCCTTCGGAGCCACCAGCCGCGCGCCCGCCCAACCGTCACCGACGCTGACGTTGGACGTCTGCGACAGCCCTGCCGTCGGCGCGGCCTCGGCGATCTCACTGGGCTCGACATGCCCGCTGCGACCGGTCTTGGGGGTCAGCACCCAGACCACACCGTGGTCGGCGAGCCGGCCGATGGCGTCGACCAGGGCGTCGACGAGGTCGCCGTCGCCCTCGCGCCACCACATGAGGACAAGGTCGATCACCTCGTCGGCGTCCTCGTTGACCAGCTCATCCCCGGCTCTCTCCTCAACGGCATCACGCACCGCCTCGTCGACATCGGAGTCCCAACCGAGTTCCTGGACGACCATGCCCGGCTCAACGCCGAGCTTGCCCGCGATGTCGGACGTACGTCCGGCATCTTCCGCGGCGATCACGCGTGTACCCCTCATCTCCTCGACGAACTGCTCAAGCCTTGTGTACCCCACCCGTAGGTGCAACGCGCGGGCCGGCGTTCGGATGCGGAATCCGAACACGTGAGTGGACCGACGCGCAACCACAGTTACGAGATCGCCTGCCGAAGGGCACGATAGGCGACGACCCCGACACGTACCCAAGTCGAACCACCCAGTTCGAGTCACCTAGTTCGAGCTACCCAGTTCGAGCCACCCAGGGAGATCCCTTGACCGGCCAGATCACCGACGGTAGCCAGAAGGAAGCAACGCAGCCCAGGCGCGTTCACGTCATCCGCGACGGGCTCGCATCGCATCTGCCGGATATCGACCCGGAGGAGACCGCCGAGTGGCTGGACTCCTTCGACGCCGTCCTGGACGCCGCCGGCCAGCAGCGCGCCCGCTACCTCATGCTGCGAATGTTGCAACGGGCCCGTGAGCGCCACGTCGGCGTTCCCTCGCTGACCAGCACCGACTACGTCAACACCATCCCCACCGACCGCGAGCCGTGGTTCCCCGGTGACGAGGAGGCCGAACGGGCCTACCGCCGCTGGATCCGCTGGAACGCGGCGATGACGGTGCACCGCGCGCAGCGTCCGGGGATCGGCGTAGGCGGGCACATCTCGTCCTACGCCTCGTCGGCCACGCTCTACGAGGTC
>JBKJPD010000639.1:0-3943 GCA_046595345.1 Pseudonocardia sp. | reverse complement strand
CTCCAGGCCATCAACTGGCGCGGTGAGGAGGTGGTTTATGGCCTCGGTTCAGGAAACGGGCTGTTGGGCATCGGAGCTGCCCAGCGCACCCGCGCTGCGGTGCATTGCGTCGACCTGTTCATCGGCAAGGACCTGCCCGACAATAGCCTGCAGGCCGCCTCGCAGCCCTCGCCGAGGTGGCAAGGATTCTGCGACCCTGTGGCACCGTCGTGATCAGCGACCTCGCCCACATCGACGACGAGTACGCACCGACCCTGCGCCACGCCGGACTCGACGTGCGCACCCACGGCCGGATCCCGAACACCTTCCCACCGCAACGGCTCCTCATCGCCTACGGCTGACGCCGAGCCCGGCCGGCCGCGCTGTCCACCGCGGCGGGGGGGCCGGGACGTACACGTCAACACCGGTGGCATCACCAACACCGGTGACGGGACCGGCGCTGGTCGGACCGCAGCGCGGGCACCTGCCCACTCCCAGGCGTACCCGGCTCACCCCGGTAGGGGGCGTCATGGTCCGGCAGACGTCACGCTCCCTCCATCAGGCCATTCGGGGGCGACGAGGGTGTGGTCGGGGTGACGCCGCCGCGGGGGCCCTGGCCGAACTCGACGGAGTACCCGTCCGGGTCATACGCGGTCATCGCCCGCTCCCACGGCTCGTCGTGCGGCGGCTGTGCGAACTCCACCCCGGCCGCCACCAGCTCCACGTAAAGCCCATCCAGATCGTCGGTGGTGAACTCGACATGCACACCGCGGCGCTGCTCAGGCGACCCCGCGGCCACGCCCTCCTTGCTGGCCTCGCCGAGGCTGAGCAACCCGATCAGACCCCCGTCAGAGTTGCGGATCATCGCGAACGCCGGAGCAGCGTTGTAGGCCAACTCGAGACCCAGCTTGCCGACGTAGAACGCGACGGAGCGCTCCACATCCTCCACAGTGAGACTGAGACCCTCGGAACGAAACCTCGCCATATCCACTCCTGACACGAATCGTCGCCGTCGCCGTCGCCGAACGTTGCGGCGAATTGGGCCGCTGACAGTCTCTCGACGCGGAGTCGAGGTTATCCACGGTCTCGTGGAACTTGAGGTGGCGGCCCCCCGGGCTCGAGAATGATTCACGCAGCAGGTAGCGCTATTGTGGATTTTGCTCGTCAGTAGCGGCGGGTAGGTCGGATCGGACAGCCGCCGCCCTGTTGCTCGCCCTGCTCGCGTTCATCTGGCTCCACCCCGGCGTCGGACAACTCGACCACCCCCCGGACGGTTGGCCCGAGGCCCTGCCGACGGCGAGCAGACGTCCCGCCGCGCCGTGCCGCGCCGGTACTGGCTGGGTCAGTCGGCCCGACCCCTTGGGGGTGGCGGGGAGGTGGTTCCCCCGCCACCACGAGGCGACCCAGCACGGCCTCCGTTCACCGGCTTCCACTGACGTTCCTGGTTGGCTCAGCCGGGCAGAACTGAACGCCCGTCGTCGTCCAGCGGCCAGAACGGGTTGTGGGCGACCTCCCACCGGTGGCCGTCGGGGTCGGCGAACACACCCGAGTAGCCGCCCCAATCGGTAGCGTCGGCGGCCCGGACGACGGTGGCGCCCGCGCCCTGTGCCTCGGCCAGTACGGCGTCCACCTCGGCAGCCGAGCCGACGTTGTGGGCGAGTGTGATGCCGCCCCAGCCGCCAGGGTCCCGGGTCACCCCGGAGTCCTGCGCGAGCGCCTCACGGGACCACAGCGCGAGCGCCGTTCCGACGCCGTGCAGGAACGCGACCTCCTCAAGCGCGGGGGAGCTCTCCCGCCATCCGAGCACCGCGTAGAAGGCGCGGGCACGGGGCAGGTCGTGCACGCCCAAGGTGACGAGAGAGACCACGGAGCGCATCCGAGGATGGTACTGACACCACCCGTGCAGCCGTACAGAACGGCAGGGCGCGCGACCGCAGAAGCTCGGCTGCCAGCTCGTCGTACTCGCGCGGAAGCCTCGCGCCGCCGACTACGCCGGTCGGTCTCGGAACAAGATCGGCGACCAGTCGTGCGCGGATACAGCTGTCCAGGCAGGTGACAACGGTGCAGGCAAGTCGACGCTGGTCCAGTGCGTCGCGGGCATCCACCCGACCGACAGCGGCGACATCGTCGTTCAACGACGCCCCGGTGGTGCCGACACCGCGTAACGGTGCCGGGCGGCCGTCGCTGAGGATACTGCCCGCAGCGGGGGCGGCCGTTGTCCTCGCCGTGGACGTGCGCGTCGAGCTGCGAGCCGAATCCGCGCCGTGGCGTTCGCTGCACGCGCCGCGTATCGTCATTGCCGACCCGCGGGAGCCCACGATCCGAGGCTGAGAGGGCGGCAGGACCGGCCGTCGACCGTTCGAACCTGACCCGGTTAGCACCGGCGTAGGGAGGAACGTCTTGGCTGACATGCGTATCCCCAGAGTCCTCATCGTCCTCGCGGCGGTGCTCGCACTCGTGCTCGCCGGCTGCGCGGGCGGAGGTGGCGCGGGCGGCAGCGAACCGAGCGGGCCGGCGAAGATCCGGATCGCCCTGGACTGGACGCCCAACACCAACCACACCGGGCTCTACGTCGCCCAGCAGGAGGGGTACTTCCGCGACGCCGGGCTCGACGTGGAGTTCCTGCCCTACAACAACTCCTCGCCCGACACGCTGGTGTCGGCCGGGGCCGCTGAGTTCGGGATCAGCTTTCAGGACTCGTTCACCTTCTCGAAGGCGGCGGGTGCGGACATCACGTCGGTCATGGCGGTGCTGCAGCACTGGGCCACCCAGATCGCGGTGCGCGCCGACCGCGCCGACATCACCTCGCCCCGAGACCTCGACGGCAAGACCTACGGCGGGTTCGGCGGGCCAGGTGAGGCGCCCAAGATGAGTGCCGTCATCAAGAACGCGGGCGGCACGGGGAAGTTCTCCGCGGTGGTACTCGGAACGGCCGCATACGAGGCCCTCTACAACGGGCAGGTCGACTTCACCGAGCCGTTCATGGCGTGGGAGGGCATCGAGGCGGACCTGCGGGGTGAGCCGCTCAAGACGTTCTCCTACACCGACTACGGCTTCCCGGATGCCTACAACGTGCTGCTCATCGGTAACAGCCCGTGGCTGAAGGCGCACCCCGATCTCGCCGCGAAGTTCGTGCAGGCCGCCCAGCGTGGCTACCGGCTCGGTGCCGACGACCCGGCGAGGGGCGCCGCGCTGCTGATGGCGGCCAACCCGGGTGCGTTCACCGCTCCCGAACTCGTGACACGCAGCCAGGACATGCTCAGCGCGCGGTTCCTGCGTGACGAGTCGGGGGCGGTCGGCCCGCAGACTCTGCAGAAGTGGGCGGGCTACTCGGGGTTCGTCGTCGATTCCGGCGTGCTGACCGGACCCGACGGGGCGCCGCTGACCACCCGGCCCGACTTCTCGACGTGGTTCACCAACGAGTACCTCGGGACGCCATGAGCTCCCTGCTGACTCGTTCGCGCGCGGACCCCGACTCACGCGCACGCAGACCCCGACTCGCGGGGACGGAGGGCCCGACTCGCGGGCGGGGTGGGGTGCTGGCGCGGATGGGGCCGCCGCTCGTGCTCGTACTGGTGGGACTGGTGGGGTGGCAGTGGTACGTCGTCGCCGCAGACGTACGGCCGCAGGTGCTGCCCTCGCCGCTACGGGTGGTGCAGCAGGGGTGGGCGTTCCGGGACCAGATCTGGGCCAACACGGTTCCGACACTGCAGGTCACCGCGGTCGGGTTCGCCGTGTCGCTGGCGCTGGGCTGGGCGCTGGCGATCGCCGTGGACTTCTCGCCGTGGCTGCGCCGCGCGCTGATGCCGCTGCTCGTCGCATCCCAGACGTTGCCGATCATCGCGATCGCACCGCTCCTGATCATCTGGTTCGGTTTCGGGCTCGCGCCCAAGGTGGTGGTGATCGCGCTGGTGACATTCTTCCCGATCGCCGTCGGCCTGATCGAGGGGTTCGCCGCCACCGA
>JBKJPD010000625.1:0-2893 GCA_046595345.1 Pseudonocardia sp. | reverse complement strand
GGCGGGAAGTTCCAGATGACGACGACGACGACGTCGATGGCCATGGGCCTGCCGGGTGTGACGCTGACACCCGGCGACCACATCTGTGCCTTCTACCGGGGCGCCGCCCAGCGCGATGATCTGCTGGTGCCCTTCCTGCGGAAGGGGCTGCTGGCCGGCGACAAGTGCATCTGCGTCACCGACGACCCCGGTCCGACGCGGGCGCTGGCCGCCGAGTTCGACGTGGACGTCTCGCTCGCCTCCGGCCAGCTGCAGCCGTTGGGTTCAGAATCGACCTACCTGGCCGGGGGCTGCTTCGCCATCGACCGGATGCTCGACTTCTGGGAGGAGGCGATCGGGGGCGCCGTTCGCCGAGACGGGTTCGGGTTCGTCCGTGCCGTCGGCGAGATGACGTGGGCGCTGCGCGAAATGCCCGGCGTCGAGCACCTGCTGGCCTACGAGGCCAGGCTCAACGACTTCCTGCCGCGCTACCCGCAGGTGATCCTGTGCCTCTACGACCTGGAGAAGTTCTCCAACGGGGAGATCCTGCTCGACATCATGCGGACCCACCCCAAGGTCCTGCTCAGCGGCCAACTGCTGGACAACCCGTGGTACGTCGAGCCCGACGAGTACCTGGCGTCCCACCTATGACATTGCTCGGGGTGGACGCACCCGGGCGGCTCGCCCGCGACCTGCTGTCGACCCTGCGAAGCCTGCTCGTGCTCGGCAAGCTGATGACCGAGGGTGCCGACGAGCAGCAGATCCTGGAGTTGGCGGCCACCGCGGCGCCTTCGCTGGCCCGCTGCAACGTGGTCGCCGTCGAGCTCACAGGGAAGGACTGCCCACATTTCCTGGCCGCGCAGCTCTCACTGGTCGGCGCCACCGGCGGGCCGGTCGAGCTGCCCGACACGCGTTGGGCGTGGGCTTATCCGCTGAGCAGCCTCACGGGGAACCTCGGCCACCTCGTCGTCGGAGCGATCTGTGAGCCGTCCACCGAGGAACAGTTCCTGCTCAGGGCATTGGCCCAACAGACCGGTGGGGCGCTGGGCAACCAACGGCTGCACGCCCAGGAGCAGGCCACCGCCGCCGAGCTGTCCTTGGTCAACGACCGCCTGCGCGGCACCGTCGGGGCTCTGCAGCACAGCATGGACATCCACGCCCGCCTCACCGCGGTCGCGGTGTCGGGTGAGGGCAGTGAGGGCATCGCCCGGGCCGTGCACGAACTGACCGGGCTGCAGGTGGCGATCGAGGACCGCTACGGGAACCTGAAGGCATGGGCCGGCCCGAACCGGCCCGACCCGTACCCGAAGGACTCCGCGGTCCGCCGCGAACAGCTGTTGAACCGCGCGAAACGGGAGGCCCACCCGATCCGGGACGGCGGCCGGGTCCTGGCACTGGCGCACCCCCAGGGCGACACCCTCGGGGCCATCGTGCTGATCGATCCACAGCACACGGCCGACGCACAGGCCCTGATGGCGCTCGAACACGGCGCCACGATCCTCGCGATGGAGCTGGCCAGGGTGCGCAGCCTCGCCGAGAGCGAGCTGCGGCTTCGCCGCGACCTGGTCGACGAGCTGCTCAACGGCACCGACGAGGACAGCGGGCTGGCGCGCGCCATGGCGCTGGGGTACGACCTGCAACGCCCGCACCGGGTCGTCGTCATCGAGGGCCGGGGCTGCACCCGGGACAACGACACGTTCTTCCAGGCCGTGCGGCGCGCGGCACGGGACGAGCCGGCCGGGACGCTGCTGGTGGCGCGGGGCGCCGAGGTGGTGCTGCTGGCCGACTGTGAGCCCGACTGGGAGAAGCTGCGCAGGTCGGTGATGCGGGAGCTGGGCGGCGGCCGGGCCCGGCTCGGTGTCGGCGAGAGCTGCGAGCAGGTCGGCGAGTTCCCCCGCTCCTACCAGCAGGCCAAGCTGGCCCTGCGGCTGCCGGCGCAGGCCGAGTGGGACGACCGGGCGATCCGCTTCGACGACCTCGGCGTATACCGCCTGCTCGTCGGCATCGAGGACCTCGGCGAGGTGGACCGGTTCGTCCAGCGCTGGCTGGGCAAGCTGCTGGCCTACGACGTGCAGCGGAACTCCGACCTGGTCCGCACCCTGACCCACTACCTGGCACGCGGCGGCAGCTACGAGCTCACCGCGAAGTCGCTGATCGTGCACCGCAACACCTTGAAGTACCGGCTCCAGCGGATCCGCCAGATCGGCGATCTGGACCTGAGTGATCCCGAGCAGTGGTTCAACCTGCAGCTCGCGACGCGGGCGTGGTCAACGCTCGGCGTGCTGCGCTCCGGCTGATGCAGGCGCGGCTCATCCCACCCACGCCCGGACGAGGTGATCGTCGATGTCCATGACTCACTGGGGGGCCTTCACCCCTCGTCTCGAGCGTGGCGAGGTCGTCGCGGCGCACCCCTGCGAGCTGGACCCGGCGCCGTCCCCGCTGCTCGGTAACCTGGTCGGCTCACTGCGCCACGACCTGCGCGTCCGGTCACCCATGGTCCGCAGGGGCTGGTTGGAGCACGGTCCCGGGCCCGATCCGCGGCGCGGCGACGACCCGTTCGTCGCAGTGGGCTGGGACGAACTACTCGACCGCCTGTCGACGGAGCTGCGCCGGGTGTACAGCAGCCGCGGACCGGAAGCGGTCTTCGGCGGGTCCTACGGCTGGTCCAGCGCCGGGCGGTTCCATCACGCGCAGGCCCAGGTCCACCGGTTCCTGAACTCGTTGGGCGGCTACGTCGCATCGGTGAACACCTACAGCGCCGGCACAGCGGAGGTCCTGCTGCCGCACGTGCTCGGCGCCGGCCCGGAGATCCTGCGTTCCCTGACGAGCTGGCCGCTGCTCGCCGCCCAACGAGTTCAGGAACCGGTGGACCTGGGCCTGCGCGTGATGGAACCGCCCGGCGCTGGACCAGCCG
>JBKJPD010000551.1:0-4065 GCA_046595345.1 Pseudonocardia sp. | reverse complement strand
GTGGGAGCACGAGGCCCACTTCTTCTACAAGCGGGCCAAGCGCCTGGCAGGGCAGTACGGCGACGGGGACGCCCACCGCGCCCGCATCGCCGCGTTGACGATGAGTGGCTGAGCCGGGCGCGCGCGTCATGATCGCCGGGACACCGCCCTCGCTGATCGTGGACGGGGCTTCACGACGGGTCGGAGCCGCGTAGCGCGGCGACGTGCAGGGCGCCGGTGGCGGCAAGGGCGGTGGCGGCGAGCCAGGTGGGCGCGCCGCCACCGCCGAGCAGTACCCACAGCAGGCCCAGTACCGGCGCCACGACCATCGGGCCGAGGTCGGCGCGCAGTTGACGGCGCAGGCCGTAGCGCCCCAGCCCGGCGAGGGTGTCGGCGTCCGGGGCGCTCGGATTGTCGGTGCGACGGCCCAGCGGTTCGGTGCGACGGGCGCGGCCCGCAGGGGCCAGGCGTACCGGCCCGTCGGGGCCGGGGACGGTGGCGGCGAGGTACCGCCGGCGATCACCGCGGACGGCGATCCCCGCGGGGGTGGGTAGCGCGGTGAGGGCGGGGTCGAAATGGACGGGCAGCCAGCGCCCGTCGTCGAGCTCCAGCCAGGAGCGCGCGGTGGTGCCGCGCTGGATCCGGACCCGACGCCCGGGCACCGTCTGACCGACGGTCCGGCGCAGGGCGACGGTGCGGGTGCCCAACTGCCACAAAGCCGACACCGCCAGCGCGATGAGCACGGCGCTGGTGAAGGCGAGGCCGCTCGTGGCGCCGTCCAGGTCGGAGAGCAGCCGGGCCCCGGGGACGACGAGGTGGTCGGGGGCGACCGGGTCGTAGGCGATCTCGACGCGGGTGCCGGCGGGTGCCGGGTCGGTGGCGAGCGCGACCGCGTCGGTGCGTGGCACCCCGCCGTCGGGCGTCCACCGGACGAGCACGGAGCCCGGTTCCTGACCGGTGATCTCACCGATCGCGGATGCCGTCAGCGGGGCGAGCTGGGCACGGGCACCGAGGTACCCGGCCAGGCTCGCCCCGCCGACGACGGCACACACCGCGATCACCAGGGCGCCGGTCAGGAGGCCGTACCGCAGGGGACGGATCAGCGTCGGTCCCCCACGCCGGTCATGGGGATCACTGGGTGAAGCCGACCTTCACGTAGTCCCAGTCCCCGAGGCCCTTCGCCCCCCAGTTCGCGAGGCTCGCCTTCACCGCGTACGCGCCCGTGGACGGGTAGAGCGGGAGGTGGTGCACCTCCTGCCAGATCAGCTTGTCGATCTGGTCGGCGATCACCGCGCGTTTGGCCGGGTCGAACTCGGCCAGGCCCTGGTTGAAGAGGGTGATGATCTCCGGGTCGAACACGCTGCCGAAGTTCTGGCCCGCCGGGTCGCCGGGCTTCGCGTAGATCGACTTGGTGCTGGAGAACGGGGTGGAGGTGTTGATCCACTGGAAACCGGTCATGTCGAAGTTGCCGGGGATCACTGCCACGTTGAAGAACTGGGCCGCGGGCACCGGCTCGATCTTCACCGTGACACCGACCTGGGAGAGCTGCTGCTGCACGGTCTGCGAGATCTGCTCGGAGATCGGGTTGCCCGCCGTCGAGACGAAGCGGATGACGAGCTCCTTGTTGTCCTTGACCCGGCCTGCACCCTGCCGGACCCAGCCCAGCGCGTCGAGCTCGGCGTTGGAGGCCGCCTGGTCGAATGCGGTGATGCCCGAGTTGTCGGTGTATCCGTCCGCGCCGATCGGGAAGATGTGGCTGCCCTGCCGCGCGATGTCGGGCACGATCTGGCCGACGAGCCGCCTGCTGACCGCCGTCGCGTCGATGCCCTTGGCAATGGCCCGGCGCAGCGCCGGATCGGCCATGATCGAGGTGGGGGACCCGTTGAAGGTGATCTGGGTGTACTGCTTTTCCACCGCCTGGCGGACGACCACGCCGGGTGTGGTGCGTGCCCGCTGGAGCAGGTCGACGCTGGAGCCGATCGTGTACCAGTCGATGCCGTTGTTGGCGAGCTCGTCGGCCACTGCCGCCCGCTCCAGCGCCCGGAAGATCACCCGGTCGAGCCGCGGCTTCGTGCCCCACCAGTTCGGATTGCGCACCAGCGTCGCCGTCCGGGCGGTCGCGTCGATGGTGTCGATCATGAATGGTCCGGCGCTGTCGAGCACCGAGGTCAGCCAGCCCTTGTTGAAGATCGCCGGGTCGGCGTTGGTCTCCTTCGGGTAGAGCGGGCTGAACAGGGACTGCCACTCGGCGAAGGCAGTGGAGAAGGTGACGACGACCTGCTTGTCGGAGCCTCCGCGCGCAACCGAGGCGACCCGGTCGTAACCGGTGCTGCCTGAGGACTTGTATCCCGGGTTCGTGCCGTTGAGGGCCTTCCACTGGGCGTCGAAGTCCTCCCAGGTGATCGGGCGGCCACTGCGCCAGGTTGCGCCGGGGTTGATGTCGTAGGTGACGACCTCGGGGGTGGTCGAGGTCAGCTCGGCCTTGGTGACGTAGTCGGTGTTCAGCTCCGGGGTGCCGTCGGCGCCGTCGTTGAAGGCGCGGGGGATCAGTGCCCAGAGGATCTTCTGGGTGTCGCCGTTGGTGCCGTCGACCTGGTTGTAGTTCCAGTTGTCGGGCAGTGCGTCGACCGGCAGCCGGAGGTCACCGCCCTCCTTCAGCGTCGCGGGGTCCTGGGCGTTGATGTCCTGGGCGCCGCGGGTCTGCTGGTCGGGGGTCTGAAGTTGGTTGGAGCCCGCGCCTCCTCCACCACACGCGCCGAGCAGCAGGGCCGCTGCCAGCCCCACCGCTGCCACCCGTACCGCCGCCACCCGTACCGCGGCCGGCGCCGAGCGGTGTCGTGTTCGCCTCACGTCGAATCCTCTCCTGGTTGTCCGGTTCCGATGACTACCTTGACCCGCGCGTAGTGGCAGGCGGCTTCGTGATCGCGGCTCGTAGCGCCGTTGGGGAGCTGATCGGCACCGCCGACGTCGGTGCGCAGCGGCTCGATGTCGACGCACAGCTGCTGCTCGGGGCCGGTGAGCTCCTGGTGCAGTGGGCAGCGGGTGCGGAACCGGCAGCCCGACGGCAGGTCGCCGGGCAGGTCTCCGCGCAACAGGACCCTGGTCCGGCGCCGTTCGATCGTGGGATCGGGGATCGGGATGGCCGAGAGCAGTGCCTGGGTGTACGGGTGCCGGGGCGCGGCGAAGATCGCCTCGACGGCACCGATCTCCACGATCCTGCCCATGTACATCACAGCCACCCGGTCCGCGACGTGCCGGATCACCGACAGGTCGTGCGCCACGAACAGGAACGACAGCCCCAGCCGGGCGCGCAGTTCGTCGAGCAGGTTGATGACGCCTGCCTGGATGGAGACGTCCAGCGCCGAGACCGGCTCGTCGAGGATGAGGATCTTCGGTTCCAACGCGAGAGCGCGGGCGATGCCGATGCGCTGCCGCTGGCCGCCGGAGAACTCTGCGGGGTAGCGGTTGGCGTGGTCGGGGAGTAGCCCGACCAGCGCGAGCAGTTCGGCGACGCGCCTGCGGATCTCGGCCTTGGCGATCCCGTGTACCTCGAGCGGCTCGCCGATGATGTCGCCGACCGGCAGCCGGGGGTCGAGCGAGGCCACCGGGTCCTGGAACACCACCTGCATGTCCCGGCGCACGGCCGTGCGCCCCCGCCGGTCCAGCGTGGCGACGTCGGAACCGAGCACCTCGATCCGGCCGCCCATCGGAGCCTCGAGGCCGAGGATCTCCATGAGCGTGGTGGTCTTGCCGCAGCCGGACTCGCCGACCAGGCCCAGCACCTCGCCCGTGCGGATGTCGAAGGAGATCCCATCGACCGCGCGGATGGTGCCGACGCGGCGCCGGAAGATCGAACCGGACGTCACGGGGTAGTGCTTGACCAACTCGACGACGTCCAGGACGCGGGGCAGCTCGGACCGGGTCGCGATGGGTGCGGCCGCTGTCACCCCGCTGACGCCGGCCGCCGTGGCAGTGTCGAGGCGCCCGACATCGGCACTGCGCCAGCACGCCGCCCGGTGCGGGCCGAGTTCAGGAAGGTCGCCGTGTTCGGCAAGGTCACTGTGTTCAGCAAGGTCACTGTGTTCA
>JBKJPD010000538.1:0-5420 GCA_046595345.1 Pseudonocardia sp. | reverse complement strand
CAAGCACTCCACCGGGGGCGTCGGCGACAAGATCACGCTGCCGCTAGCCCCGCTCGTCGCCGCCTGCGGAGCGGCGGTGCCGCAGCTGTCC
Organism: Pseudonocardia sp.; assembly: GCA_046595345.1. Lineage (GTDB taxonomy): Bacteria > Actinomycetota > Actinomycetes > Mycobacteriales > Pseudonocardiaceae > Pseudonocardia. The sequence continues at coordinate 5,329 of JBKJPD010000538.1, read as the reverse complement.
GGGCGCGGGCTCGGTCACACCGGCGGCACGCTGGACAAGCTGGAGTCGATCCCCGGCTGGCGCGCGTCGCTCACTCTTTCCGAGATCGCCGCGCAGCTCGCGGACGTCGGCGCCGTCATCTGCGCGACCACACCCACGCTCGCCCCGGCCGACCGCAAGCTCTACGCGCTGCGTGACGTCACCGGCACCGTCGAGTCGATCCCGCTGATCGCCAGCTCGATCATGAGCAAGAAGATCGCCGAGGGCACCGGCGGGCTGGTGCTCGACGTCAAGGTCGGCTCCGGGGCGTTCATGAAGACGATTCCCCGCGCGCGGGAGCTCGCCGAAACGATGGTGCGGATCGGCACGGCCCACGGGCTCGCCACGACGGCGCTGATCACCGACATGTCCGTGCCGCTCGGGCGGGCGGTCGGCAACGCGCTCGAGGTGGCGGAGTCGGTCGAGGTGCTGCGTGGTGGCGGGCCGGCCGACGTCGTGGCGCTCACCGTGGCGCTGGCCAGGGAGATGCTGGTGCTTGCCGGCATGCCCGAGGTGGATCCGGCGGCGGTGCTGGCGAGCGGGGCGGCCTATCCCGTGTGGGAGCGCATGATCGCGGCCCAGGGGGGCGATCCCGCGGCGCCGCTGCCGAGGGCGTCACACGTCGAGGTGGTGCTGGCCGACCGCTCCGGGGTACTGACCTGTGACGCCCTCGCCGTCGGGATCGCGGCCTGGCGGCTCGGGGCAGGTCGGGCCCGCAAGGAGGACGCCGTCCAGGCCGGAGCAGGCGTGCAGTTGCTCGTGGGGCCGGGGGAGGGGGTGGTGGCAGGCCAACCGCTGCTGGAGCTGCACACCGACACCCCCGGAGCGGTGGCAGGCGCCCGCGCGGCGCTCGCCGGTCGCGTGGTGGTCTCCGACGAGCCCACCCCCCGCCCGCCCCTGGTCCTGGTCACGGTCCGCCGCTGACAGGCGCGCGAGTCGGGCTCCCAAGGCGCGCGAGTCGGGCCGTAGATGCGCGCGAGTCGGGCCGGGAGCGCGCGCGAGTCGGGCTACCGATTGGATGTCGTGCCGTTGCAGAACCATTGATCGTCGGTTGCCGCCGAGCTGTGTTCTGCACGGTTGCATGTCCCCAGACGGAAATCATCGGCTGGGTGCCTGGAACGGCGCCGGGTGCTGGCTGCTCTCGAATCGTTGATCATGGATCGGGGCACTCATAGCCCGACTCGGGCGCACTCACGGCCCGACTCGCGTGTGACTACGGCTTTACTCGTCGTCGGGGTCGTCGGTGACCGTGTCGCCCGGGACCGCGCCGTTGGGCGACTTGGCGGCCGTCCTGGTGCGGCCGCGCCGGGCGGCGGGGCGCGGCGGCGGGGGCGGCTGCGCCGAGCCGCCGCGGCCCAGGATCAGCTCCGCGAACGTCGCCATCGCCTCGTCGAGCTGGCCCGCGTTGCGCTGCTCGGAGTCCTGGTTGGCCCGCTCCACAAGTGCGCTGAGCGAGGCGGTGTCCGGTCGTTGCACCAGCGCGGCGTCGAGGCGGCCGAGCTTCTCGTCGATCGCGCCGACGAGGCGCCCGAGCTGCCCGCCGAAGCCCTCATCCAACAGGTCGAGGCGGGTGGCGAGGTCCTCCAGCCGCTGCGCCAGGTCATCGAGGGGCACGGTCGGGTCGACGGCCGGGCGGGTGGCCAGGTCCTCGAGCCTGCGGTGCAGGCTGATACCGGTGTCGCCCAGCAGGTTGCGCAGGCCCTCGCCGTTCTCGTCGAACGAGCGCGCGGCTCCTTCGAGCTGCTCGCGGACGGTGCGCTCGACGCCGTCGATCCGCTCCTTGATCGGTGCCCCGACCGCGGTCGGCAGTGCGTCGAGCCGCACCTCGTGACGGACCAGGCGGTTGTCGAGGTCGTCGAGGCGCTTGTGCAGCCCGCCGAGGCGGTCGTCGAGCCCATCCATGCGGCCCGAGACGCCTTCCAGCCGCCCTGCCATGCCGTCGAGGCGGCCGTCGAGCGCAGCGATGGGTTTGGCGAGCTTGTCCGGAATCGACTCCACCGCGCGCATCACCGCCGCGAGGGTGGCGTCCTGGGCATCGAGCTTGGAGACGGTCTCGTCGAGCCGCTCGGCCAGGACGCTGACCTCCGTGCGATCCGGCAGTTCGGTGAGGCGTTTGCGCACTGTGCCGAGGGCGTCCAGCGCGGCGAGCCGGGCGTGGATCTCGTCGAGCGAGTCGAAGATCTGCTGCTGCTCGCTATCGCGGATCTCCGCGGCGCGCATCAGCATTCCGCGCATACGGTCGAACGAGACTGTCGAGTCATTGCTCATGGCGGCGGGGAGCTTCCTCTGAGCCGAGCACGGATGGGCGAAGCACAGAGCGTAGCGAGCCCCGTGGATCACCCGTCCGCGGCTCCCATTCGGACTCGAATACTCCGATTGGAGCAGTCTATGTCGTCTGTAGGAGGGTATTAAGGCTCGGGTGTTCTAGCGTGTCGTCTGTGCCTGTTCCGTTGAACTTCGTCGCCGTCCATGACGCACCGAAGGTGCTGCTGCACGACCACCTCGATGGCGGGCTGCGGCCCACCACGGTCATCGAGTTGGCCGACGCGGCGGGCTATCCGGCCCTTCCCAGCTCCGACGCCGCCGAGCTGGGCGCGTGGTTCCTCGCCGCATCGCACTCGGGGTCGCTGGTGCGCTACCTCGAGGGTTTCGGCCACACCGTCGCGGTGATGCAGAACGTCGAGGCGCTCGTGCGGGTCGCCGCCGAGTGCGCCGAGGACCTTGCCGACGACGGGGTCGTGTACGCCGAGGTCAGGTTCGCCCCCGAACTGCACGTCCAGGAAGGTCTCGAGCTCGAGACCGTGGTGGAGGCAGTACTGGAGGGCTTCCGGGTCGGCACCGCGCGCGCCGCCGAGCGGGGCCGCCGGATCCGGGTTGGCTGCCTGCTCACCGCGATGCGACACGCCGCCCGTTCTCGGGAGATCGCGGAGCTGGCCGTGCAGTACCGGGATGTCGGCGTGGTCGGGTTCGACATCGCGGGTGCCGAGGCCGGCTTCCCGCCCACCCGCCACCTCGACGCGTTCGAGTACGTGCGGCAACAGAACGCGCATTTCACGATCCACGCGGGCGAGGCCTTCGGGCTGCCTTCGATCTGGGAGGCCCTGCAGTGGTGCGGTGCCGACCGGCTCGGCCACGGTGTCCGGATCGTCGACGACATCACGATCGCCGAGGACGGCTCCGCGACACTCGGGCTGCTCGCCGCGTACGTCCGCGACATGCGGATCCCGCTGGAGATGTGCCCGACGTCCAACGTGCACACCGGCGCGGCGGCATCGCTGGCCGACCACCCGATCGGCCTGCTCACGAAGCTACGGTTCCGGGTCACGGTCAACACCGACAACCGGCTGATGTCGAATGTGTCCATGACGGGCGAGATGACGGCGCTGGCAGAGACGTTCGGCTACGGCTGGGCCGACCTGCAGTGGTTCACGGTGAACGCGATGAAGTCCGCCTTCATCGGGTTCGATGAGCGGCTCGCCCTGATCAACGAGGTGATCAAACCCGGCTACGCGGCGCTCCAGGCTTGATTCGAGGGGGCTTTGCCGGCTGCCGGTTCAGTTCACGTGCAGGCGGTTCTGCAGGTCCTCGACGAGCTCCCGGAAGCGCGCGGACTCCACGTCGAACGGCGGGCTGGGGGCGAGCCGTGTCGGGTCGGGCTTGATCACGAACGAGACGAGCCAGCCGAGGGTCTGCGACTCGGCGAGCGCGTCGCTGGGGTCGTCGTCTCCCGCCCATTCACCGACATCGAGCAGTAGCTCGGTGGCCAGCTCCAGCTGGGTGGCATCGACGGCGAGGGTGCCCTCGGCGATGTCGTGGTCGATCCCGGTGAGCGTGTAGGTGTTGAGTTCGTCGACCTCGACCTCGAGCTCGCCCACCCCGGCCCGCTCCACGACCTCCGACCACGTGGACGCCGCGGTGAGGTCGTGGCCCTCGGCCCCGTCCTCGCCGATCCAGCGGGCGAGTGCCCGCTCGGTGCCGAACACCTCGATGCGGCCGTTGGATCCGAGGAAGACCGGGGTGTCGTCGAGGTAGCACCGCAGCGTGACGAACTCGCCGTCGCGGGTGGTGATCCGGATCGGGTCGATGCCGATCTCCGCCCAGAAACCGGTGGGCTCGTCGTCATCGGGGGCGGCGTCGCGGTCGGCGCCGACGGTGATCTCGTCGGCCGCGTCGTCGTTGACGATCACGACCTCCTTCTCCGCCGCCGCGAGCGCGACCGCGTCGACGTCGGGGGTGTCGAGCAGGTCGTCGAGGGCGTCGATGACCTCGTCCCAGCGCGCGGCGATGGTGTCGACCAGTTCGGCCCACAGCCGCGCACCCTCGCGCCCGGCGAACGGCAGCGTGCCTTGGCGCAGCAGCGCGAAGGCGGGCGCGGAGTCGAGTACCTCGGTGACGACGTCGAGCTCGCAGACATCCGCGATGGACCGCACCATGTCGGTGATCTCGGCCAGCTCGCCGATCGTCCAGGTGTCGGCATCCTCGGCGGCGATCTCGGGGACCCCGACGATGTCGTAGCGGTGCGTCTGCTCGGGCGTCAGCTCGGAGACGGTCAGGTCGGGTACCACCGACCAGGCGGGGTGGTCGATCAGGTCGTGTCCGCGCGCGGTGCGTACGAACGCGGCGAGCTGGGCGACCTCGGGGAAGCCGAACAGCGCCTCGTCGTCGCCGAGGAAGGCTTCCCACTCCTCGCCGTCCTCGCGCCATCGCGGGGCCCATAGCGTGACGAGGTCGCCCTCGGTCAGGGAGAGCTGAATGGGGACGATGTCGCTGGCCACGGCGGAAGCCTAAGACCCCCGCCGGTCACCGCCCGACCGGGTGCCACACCGTCTTGACCTCGCAGTACGCCCGAAGCCGTGCCGTGCTCGGGACGCGGAGGTGATCGGCCTCGGCGGGGGGCCGTGCGATCACCCGTTTGACGGTGCCCGCCGCGGCGCGTTCCAGCTCCACGGCGAGCTCCGCGGGCGCCCCGGCGAGGTCGAGGGCCTGTACCTCGGCGTGTGCCGCCAGCCACGGCGCCAGCTCGGCGGTACGTCCGGTGAGCAGGTTCGCGACCCCGCTGGGCACGTCGGACGTGGCAAGCACCTCGGCGAGCCCGACGGCAGGCAGCGGTCGCTCCTGTGACGCGACGACGACGGCCGTGCACCCGGTGGCGAGCACCGGGGCCAGCACGTCGACGAGCCCGAGCAACGACGACGACTGCGGCGCGAGCACCCCTGAGCCGACCGGCGTCGTCGGGGTGCTCGCGCCGCAGTCCTCGTCGCTGCTCGGGCTCGTCGACGTACTGGCGCCGGTGCTCGCCACCGGGTGCACG
>JBKJPD010000352.1:0-2792 GCA_046595345.1 Pseudonocardia sp. | reverse complement strand
GCGGTGCTCGCGCAGGTCCGGCAGGGTTTCCACACCCCCAGAAATAGACGTTAACATGCTAACGTCGTTATTCGACGACGACGTCTGCGAGGCCACGGCATGACCGCTTCTCGCAGTGCCCGGACTCCGGGACTCCACCGGGAACAGGTGGCCATGCGTCGCCCGTACTCTCACTACGCGAAGCTGCGTGGTGCTGGCCTGGTACCCGGTCCCTCTCGAGGAGGGCTGGGCGCAGCCCGACCGCCACCTGATGACGTTCGAACGACCCTGATCCCGCGTACCCGCACGCCATACACCGGAGGTGACATCGATGGCCGCACAGCTGCGCGGGCTCGAGGGCAAGACCGTTCTGATCACCGGCGCCGCGAAGGGCCAAGGCCTGAGCCACGCGCTGGCCTTCGCCGACGCCGGCGCCGACATCGCGGCACTGGACATCACCGAGCCGATACCCGACGTCTACCCCCTCGCCACGGCCCAGATGCTGCAGGACACCGTCGCGGCGATCGAGGACAAGGACCGGCGGTGCATCCCGTTGCCCTGCGACATCCGTGACGAGTCCCAGGTCGAGGCGTCGGTGGCCAAGGCACTTGATTTCTTCGGCGGCCGCATCGACATCCTCGTCAACAACGCCGGCGTCGCGGCGCTGGACTCGATCCACGAGATGCGTTCGCACGTCCTGGACGCGGTCTTCGACACCATCGTCAAGGGCCACATGTACACCGCGAAGTATGTCGTCCCGAACATGATCAGTCGGCGGAGCGGCAAGATCATCAACATCTCGTCCGGGGTGACCGGCTCCGGGCACGCGATGCTCTCGCACTACGTTGCGGCCAAGCACGCGATCAACGGACTCACCGCCTCGTGGGCGATGGAGCTGTCGGAGTTCGGGATCAACGTCAACGCGGTCGCCCCCGCCACGATCCGGCCGGGCGCGGGCCAGGGGTCCGGGATGGTGCTGGGGCTGGCCGGGGCTGTCGACATGACCCCCGAGGACGCCTACGAGATGTTCTCCGCGCAGGGCAATATGCCCGGCCCGAAGTGGCGCACCGAGTCCCGGCACATCACCGACGCGGTCCTGTTCCTGGCCTCGGACAACGCCGACCAGATCACCGGGCACGTGCTCTCGGTGGACGCCGGGCAAGCCGCCAAGTAGGGCCGTGACCGGGTCGCCGATGTCGGGCACAACGGTGCAGAAGTTCCGGCTGCGGCATACGTCCCAGTTCCAGACCAAGTTCGACAATGAACGCGGTAGCAGCCTGGAGATCGTCGACGACGACGACGTGGTCCATCCGCTGACCGCGTCACAGGTACTCCGCGATGGCGGCGGCGAACACGGCCGGGGCCTCGATCGGGACGAAGTGGCCGACGCCGTCGACCGCACGAAGGTCGACGTCGGTGAACCACTCGTCGAGCCGGTCGCTCCACTCCCGGGGGAAAAGCGGGTCGCGGTCGGGCCACAGCACGGTCGTGGGCACCGTGATGCGCTGCCCCGGCGGTTGCTCGGCCAGCGACGTGGCCACCATTCCCGATCCCGCCCGGTACCAGCCGATCGACGCGGTGAAGGCCCCCGGCGCGCCGTAGTGCGACACCAGGGCGTCGAGCTGGTCCCGCGACGGGACGAAGTCCGGGCCCGACCAGTGCGTCCAGAAGTGCCGCAGGTAGGCGCGCACCGCGTCCGGCCGTCCGTCGACCAGCTGTTCCGCCAGCTCCAGCTGGTGGAACGCCTGGTACCAGAACTCCCGTTGCGCCGACGGCTCCACCACCCGCCGGCCGGCGCCGGGCAGCGGCGGCGTGACGACCAGCGCCCGCACCCGATCGGCGTGGTCGCGGGCGAGTGCCTGCCCCACCCGGCTGCCGACGTCGTACCCGGCGACCACCGCCTGCTCGATACCCAGCTCGTCGAGCAGGCCGAGCACGCTCGCGACCTGCCCGGCCGCGGAGTAGTCCCCTCCGGCGTGCTTGTCGGAGGCGCCGAAGCCGCGCAGGTCCGGGCGGACGACGTCGGCGGCTCGGACCGCCAGGAGCTCGGTGACCGCAGCGAAGTCCTCACGGTCACCGGGCCACCCGTGCAGGACGAGGACCGCGGTTCCGCTCCCACTGCGGTCGTACGCCAGCGCGAAGCCGTCCACGGGCGCAGAGCGCCCCGCGGTCAGGCGATCCGCTGCAGCCGGGTGATGGTCGACCCGTTCTCCTCGCGGAGGTTGCCGATCATGTCCGCGAAGCGGACCAGGTGCGGGATCGCGAGGTGCGCGTCGAGCTGCGCGGCCGACTCCCAGCTCTCGTAGATGACAGAACTCCGCCCCCTTTTCCGGCGCGGCCTTCATGAGGCGATGACGATGATCAGGCCACGATGGTCGTCGGTCAGGGTAGGCATCGTTGCTCCAGAATTTGTGCGGCGGTACACAGCGGGCACTGCGGCGCGGGTATTCGATCACACTGGGCCCGCGTCCGCGGGCCGGCGAAGCCACGCGCTCGCATCGACGACGGGAGATCCACAGTGAGCAGATCGCACCCCGACCAGTGGACGATCAACCCGGGTGTCGAGGCGCCCGATCCGGCGCTCGTCGCCGCGCTGGCGCAGCTCGCTACCGCACAGATCGCCGACTCGGGCGGCCCGGTAGGGGTCGTCGGGCCGCCGCTGCGCCGGCTCGCCGGCCCGGCGCAGCTGTGCGGTACCGCCGTCACCGTCTGGACGCGGCCCGGCGACATACTCCACGTGCTGAAGGCCGTGGACAGCATCCGGCAGGGCGACGTACTGGTGATCGACGGCGGCGGGCGCGAGGACGCCGCGG
>JBKJPD010000243.1:0-3371 GCA_046595345.1 Pseudonocardia sp. | reverse complement strand
GACGTTCACGATGCCGTTGGCGTCGATGTCGAAGGACACCTCGATCTGCGGCACGCCACCCGCCCCGCGTGGCGTGCCGCAGATCGAGGTGTCCTTCGACATCGACGCCAACGGCATCGTGAACGTCTCGGCCAAGGACATGGGCACCGGCAAGAGCCAGGCCATGACGATCACCGATGGGTCTGCGCTGGGCAAGGACGAGATCGACCGGATGATGAAGGAGGCAGAGGCGCACGCCGAGGAGGACAAGAAGCGCCGCGAGGACGCCGAGGTTCGCAACCAGGCCGAGTCGCTCGTCTACCAGACGGAGAAGTTCGTCAAGGAGAACGATGAGAAGCTCCCCTCCGAGGTCAAGGACGGCGTCAATGCGGCGCTGACCGAAGCGCAGGAGGCGCTGAAGGGCACCGACAACGACGCGATCAAGGCGTCGATGGAGAAGCTCGCCACCGAGTCTCAGAAGATGGGCACCGCGCTCTACGCGCAGCCGGGAGCCGAGGATGGCGCGCAGGGCGCCGGCGCCGGTCAGCAGGCCCAGGACAAGGCCGATGACGTGGTCGACGCCGAGATCGTCGACGAGGAGAAGGACAAGAAGTGACCGCCACGAAGTTCGTCCCGGGGAGGCTGCATCGTGAATGACCACGACCGCAACGAGCGCGGCGAGAACGGCGCCGACGGCGAGCGGGTCGTGGTCCGGGACCGGCGCCGGATCGACCCGGTGACCGGTGAGGTGCGGATCCCGCCTGGCGACATCTCCCGTGGGGGGCCCGCGGGTGGGGCCGTCCCGGCCACGTCCGAGGAGGCCGAGCCGTCCGGGCTCGAGCACCCCGATCTCCTCGCCGTGGACCAACTCGAAGAAGTGGTCCAGCTCGAGGCGCAGGTGGCAGAACGCACCGCCGACCTGCAACGGGTGAGCGCGGAGTACGCCAACTACCGGCGCCGCGTCGACCGCGACCGGGAGTCGGTGCTCGTCGGGGCGCGGGTGCAGTTCGTGTCCGAACTGCTCACCGTCCTCGACGACCTGGACCGGGCCGAGATGCACGGCGATCTCGCCGGCCCGTTCAAGGCCGTGGGCGACAAGATCACGGCCGTGGTGCAGAAGCTCGGGCTCGAGCCGTTCGGGCTGGCGGGCGAGACCTTCGACCCGTCGGTGCACGAGGCCGTGCAACACGACATCACGGGGGCCGACGGCCCGAGCGTCGCGGTCCTGTCCGCGGTGCTCCGCCGCGGCTACCGCATCGCCGACCGTGTCCTGCGGCCCGCGATGGTGACGGTCACCGACCGTGCCGACGATCTCGGGCACGGCGACGCAACGGTCGGCGACCCCGACCCCGATCGGGCCGAGGGGTCCTGAGCCGAGAGGAGGCGGGATGACCCAGCGCGATTGGATCGAGAAGGATTTCTACCGGGAGCTGGGCGTCGCCTCCGGCGCCACCGGTGAGGAGATCAAGAAGGCGTACCGGAAGCTCGCCCGCGAGCTGCACCCGGATGCCAACCCCGGCGATCCCAAGGCCGAGGGCCGATTCAAGTCGGTGTCCGAGGCCTACGGCGTCCTGTCGGACGACAAGAAGCGTAAGGAGTACGACGAGACGCGCGCACTGTTCGCGGGTGGCGGTTTCGGTCGAGGTGCGGGGGGTGGCGGGTTCAGCCCCGGTGGCTTCGGCGCGGGGGCGGGCGGGCAGAGCTTCGACCTGAACGACCTGCTCAACCGGCCCGGCGGTGGGGCCGGCGGTGGTGGCGTGGGCGATCTGTTCGGCGACATCTTCAGCAACCGTGCCGCCGGTCGGAACTCAGGCTCCCGCAACCAGCGGGGCGCCGATGTGGAGAGCGAGTTGCGCATCGAGTTCATCGACGCCGTGCGTGGCGCCGAGGTACCGATCCGGCTGTCCTCCCCGGGGCGGTGCGAGCGCTGCGGCGGCACGGGAGCGCGGCCCGGCAGCACACCGCGGCAGTGCGCCACCTGTAACGGTGTCGGGTTGGTCAGCCGGAGTCAGGGGGCGTTCGCGTTCTCCGAGCCGTGCCGCGACTGCCGCGGGACGGGCCGGTTGATCGACGATCCGTGCTCCGAATGCGGTGGCGACGGGGTCAGCACGCGCACCAGATCGCTCACCGTCCGGGTTCCGTCCGGGGTGACCGACGGGCAGAAGGTCCGGCTGAAGGGGCAGGGCGAGCCGGGCCGGGGCGGTGCCCCGGCGGGTGACCTGTACGTCACGGTGCACGTCAGCCCGCACCGGCTGTTCGGGCGGTCCGCGCGCAATGCCGACGACCTGACGTTGACGGTGCCGGTCACCTTCGGGGAGATGGCGCTGGGCAGCACGCTGACCGTGCCGACAGTCGACGCCACAGTGTCGCTGAAGATCCCGGCCGGCACCACCAGCGGGCGCACGTTCCGCGTCCGCGGGCGCGGGGTGCAGCGCCGCACCGGCTCTGTGGGGGACCTTCTCGTCACCGTCGAGGTAGCGATCCCGCAACGGCTCGACGACGCTGCCACCGAGGCGTTGCAGGCCTACATCGAGGCGACGAAGTCGTTCGATCCCCGAGCCGACCTGCTCGGGGGCGGGCGATGAGATCCGGTGGCCCGGTGCTCCCGCCGGGCACCACGCCGGACAGCCCGGTGTTCGTCATCTCCGTGGCGGCCGAGCTGGCCGGTCTGCACGCGCAGACGCTGCGCAGCTACGACCGGCTGGGGCTCGTCAGCCCCGGCCGGGCGGCGGGTGGCGGGCGTCGCTACTCGGCCCGCGACATCGCCCTGCTCCGGGAGGTGCAGCGGCTCTCGCAGGCCGAGGGCGTCAACCTGGCGGGCATCAAGCGGATCATCGAGCTGGAACAGCTCGTAGACGAGTTGCGGGAGCGTCTGGAGGAGATGGCCCGGGAGTTGCTCGCCGTGCGCTCCGCTGCCGCGCAGGCGACGGCGAGCGTGCACGCCTCCTACCGCCGCGACCTGGTGCCGGTGGACCGGCGCTCCGCGCTGGTCGTGTGGCGGCCGAAGCCGCGCGACTGACTCCGTGGTCAGTCCATCGTGAACGGGTCGTAGCGGATGCGGTCGAGCGGTGTGCCCGCCACCAGCATCCGCGACACAGTGGCCCGGATCATCGACGGTGAGCCGCACACCAGAACGTCATGGCCGGCCCACGCCCCGTATCGCGTCACCACGTCGGCAAGCGTCCCGACCTCGGCACCGGAGGCCGACTCGTCGTTCTCGACGACGGGGATGATGTCGAGCCACGAGTTGCTGTAGGAGAGTTTGCGCAGCGCCGCGAAGTCGTAGAGGTCCTCCCACGTGCGGCCGCCGATGAAGACCTGCGTCTTGGGTTGTTTCGGGCGCTGGGAGAGATCGGCCAGCAGCGATTTGATCGGCGCCATGCCGGTGCCGC
>JBKJPD010000203.1:0-11795 GCA_046595345.1 Pseudonocardia sp. | reverse complement strand
GGCGGTATACGCCACCTCGAGAGGATCCACGTGGTCCGCGTTCACGGCCTTGTCCGCATCGGCCCAACTGGAGAACACCCCGGCACCGTCGAATCCCGGTGCGGCGGCGTCCTCGTTCTCTGCCTCGGCGATCAGCGACTCCGTCATCGCAGACCTCTGAACGTGGCGGCAGCGCTGTCCTCGACGTCGCGATAGGCGTCGCGGGTGGCGCGCACCCCGTCGCCGATCTGCTGTGCGGTGGTGGCTACCCGGCCGACGGACGCCGAGCCGATGTCGGTGGCATCCATGGCGGCGAGCGCGAAGATCTGGCCGACGACCCCGTATGCCGCGAGGCCGAGCGGTCGACCGGCCGCCGCCGCAAGTCGCATTCGCTCGGCGAGCTTGTCCACCTCCTGCGCGTGGACGTCCAGGCCGGCGAGATCGACCGAGAACCCGCCGTTCATCGCGAACCCTCCTCGGCCGGCAGGTGCGAGCGCAGCACGCGCATCGCCTCGCTGCGCTCCCCGATCAGGGGCGCGACCGCGTCGGCGGCCTGCCGCGCGGCGTCGCCCTGTGCCTGCCGCGCTGTGGCCACCACCAGCGCCGCGAGCTGCACCCGCGTCAGGGCTTCGGAGCGTTCCGACAGCACGAGCCGCTGCAGCGCGCCCGCCGGGTTGACCGTGACGGTGACCGCGCCGTCCCGGCTCGACGCCGTCGCCTCGACCCCCGCCAACGCCCGCTGCGCCTGCGCCGCGCGGGCCCCGATCTCGTCGATCCGGCCGCGATACGAGGTTAACCACTGTTGTCCGTCCATGAGGCGGACGGTACGGAGGCAGGCCCCCTCCGCGGGGCCGTTTGGCGGAACTCGTCGGTTCTAGCGGCAACGCTCCTCGAGCTTGACCGCCGAGAACTCGATCGACGTGCCTGCGGTGATCGTTGTGCCCGCCGCGACGCTCTGCGCGCACACCCTCCAGTTCCGGTCGACCACTTGTAGGCGACCGGCGCCGGTCGCGTCCGAGGATGTCGTGACGGCGATTCCGTAGCCGGTGAGCGACTGGATCGCGTCCTGCGCGCCCTGGAGGTTCCTGCCGACCAGATCGGGCATGACCCACGTCGACGAAGCGGGTGCGGGGGCAGGACGCGACGACGGGCCGGCGGTGGCGGCCGGTGTGAGGGCGGCCGGTGTGACGGCGGCCGGCGGCAACGCTGCCGGAGCCGGATCGCGTCCCCCGCAACCCACGGCGGCGGTGAGGATCAGCAGTGCGGCAAGGGCGGTGCGTGTCGGATCGGTCATGGCCTCTGGACGGTATCGCGGATTCCCGAGGGCGAAGCGCCCGCGATGTCGCGGGTTGTGACCCCGATGGTGGCGGCCCTTCCTAACCAGGTCACGCGCTGCCTACTCTCATCGTGAGTAGCCATCCGGCAACATCGAATGACAGGAGCGAGGCCCACTCATGCGCCACATCGCCACATTCTGCGGGAGCTGCAACTGCGGGTGCCCGGAGCTGTTCGTGGACGACACCGCCATCGAGGAGAAGCGCATCGTCATCACCGACGACTTCGGCCAGCGCATCCAGATGAGCCTCGCCCAGCTCGCCGACCTCATCGCCGATGTCCGGGGTGGGGTCCTCGACGACCTCCTCGTCTCGGCCGACGGCTGACCAGCCGGGCGCACGACACCACACGTCGTGCGCCGGCCCGGCCCGGCCGGCGGTCGGGGTGAAGCCATGGTCGGCGAGCGCGGCGAGCACCGCCTCGAACACCCTGGTCTCGCCCGGTGTGGGGCGGCGCCGGGTGGCCGGTCAGAACGCCGGCTCGCCGAACCCGACGCTGCCCCGATGTCCTCGATGAGGTCGTGGCCCAGCAGGGTGATGGAGGTCAGCGACGAGGCGCCCAACGCCGTGGGGTAGCTGGGTGCGGTCGGGTGCTACGGGCGATCGATCCGATCAGCCATGGTCGTCCTCCTGGGCGGCGGTGAGCCACCTGCGTAGCTCGGCGCCGTGCTCGTCGAGGTCCGGCGGGGGGAGCCGGTAGCTGACCGGGGTGGCGGAGAACCGGATGGGGTGACGGGTGGTGGGGACGGCGCGGTCGCCCTCGCCGACCTCGACGATCGGGTCGAGCTCGAAACGCTCGGCCATCGCGAACCCGCCGTCGATGGTGTTGATCGGCCCGCACGGCACCCCGGCGTCCACGAGCAGCTCGAACCACTCCACTGCCCCGCGGGTGGCGAGTTGCCGGGTGAGGATCGGGCGCAGGATCTCCCGGTTCCCGGTGCGGTCGGTGTTGTGGGCGAAGCGCGGGTCGTCGGCGATCTGGGGGATGCCGAGCACCCCGCAGAGCCTGCGGAACTGGCCATCGTTGGCGGCGGCGACGATCAGGTCGTTGTCCGCGGTCGGCAGCGGTTCGTAGGGGAAGACACTGGGATGGGCGTTACCCATGCGGTAGGGCACCACCCCGCCCGCGACGTAGGCCGAACTGTGGTTGACCAGCCCGGTCAGCGCTGAGGACAGCAGGTTGACCTCGACATGCTGGCCCTCGCCGGTGGCGTCGCGATGCCGCAGCGCGGCGAGGATGCCGATCACCGCGTGGTTGCCCGCCAGCACGTCGATCACCGCGATCCCGGCCCGGTATGGCGGGCCGTCGGGGTCACCGGTGAGGCTCATCAATCCGGAGATGGCCTGCACCATCAGGTCGTAGCCGGGAATCTTGCGCCCGGCACCGGCCCCGAAACCGCTGATCGAGGCATAGACGACTCCCGGGTTCGCGGCGTGGACGGAGTCGAAGTCCAGTCCGTACTTGACCAGGCCGCCCGGCTTGAAGTTCTCGATCACGACGTCGGCACGCCGGGCCAGCTCGCGGCCGAGCGCGGCGTCGCCGTCGTCGCGCAGGTTCAGCGCCATCGATCGCTTGCCGCGGTTGACTCCGAGGAAGTAGGTCGACACCTCGCCCCGTACCGGCGGCGTCCAGGTGCGGGTCTCGTCGCCCTCCGGGGCCTCGACCTTCACGACCTCGGCGCCCAGATCGGCCAGCAGCATCGTCGCGTAGGGGCCGGCGAGCACCCGCGAGAAGTCCGCGACCAGCACGCCCGAGAGCGGCCCGGTCGGGGGCACCATCCCCTGAGCAGGGTTGTCCGTCATCCCGGATCGAACTCCCATCCGTTCAGCGAACACTTGTCCGTGCCGTCGTACGCCGGATGCGTGTCGGTCATCAGCGGATCGGCCGCAGCTCCGGTCCGATGGTATCGCCCGGGTGGGGCGACGGGTGCTCCTTGTCGGGTACGAATCGCCCGGCCTTCGTGCGTGTCGTCAGCCGGTGATGACCACGGCTCGGTCGCGGATGCGGTCCCACAGCTCGTAGGGGATCTCGGCGAGGGCGAAGACGTCATCGACGGTTGAGAAGGGGACCCCGGCGATGCGGGCGTCGGCGATGCTGGTGGCTACGGTGAGGTCGATCCCGCAGCTGCCGGCGATCACCTGGGGCGGAGCGCTGTTGAGATCGACGAGGCCGCCGTCGTCGTAGGTCCGGGGCAGGTCGGGTCGGCCGATGCGCAGTTCCCGGGCCATCTGCGGATCGGCGCCGGCCAGCCTCCGCGCGTTGTCGCGGCGGGCGCGGGCGGCGAGGACCGCGGCGACCGCGGGGTCCGGCGGCCATCCGGCCGAGCCGACCACAGCCGGAGCGGGGGAGGGGGTGGCCGTTGTGGGCCAGACCTGGTGGCGCAGCACGACCGAGTGGATGGACGCGATGATCATCAGGCTGAGCGCGAATCCGCCTTTCGCCGGGCTGTCGGTGAAGAAGATCGTGATGACCGCCGCGGTGTAGAGCGCCATCCACAACCACATCAACGGCCTGCGTACGCGGGTTGCAGCGTGCACGAACGGAACGAAGCTGAGTATTCCAAGGGACAGCACGATCACGAAGAGGTACCAGCCGCCCTGGGCGAACCACCGCAGTGGTCCCCTGCGCGCAGGCCGGGTGGGGGCCGACACGGCGCCCTGATGGGGTGGGCCGGACAGGTTCTGCCCCGATGAGGTCATGATCTTCTGTCCCTTCTGAGGTGGCAGTGGCCGATGCCCACCTTCGGTCGCTCCGTCCCCGCTGTTGCCCGAGGTCGGTGAACACGCACGGGCCTCTTGTCGGAGTTGTCGCACCTGCGCTGCGTCCCGTTACCGGTTGTTGCCCGGGGTTACGGGAGGACCCTGATCAGCATCCATCCCGCGACACCTGGGTCGGGTGGCAACACGCATCGTCAACCCGGCCCGCCGGCCCGCTGAAGCCGCCGCTCGGTCAACGAAACCGCGCCACGGAGACAATCCGGACGAATGGAAATCGATCCTCCATCGTGCGCGAAACTCCTACCTGGAACGAGGCCCACCTCGGTGCTATGTTCGGATTAGATCTGCGGGTTTGCTTGATCCGATGCAGTCGTACCCGTCCGCCAAAGCATCGTTGATGCGGGTGTACGGGGACTCACCGAACCGTCAGGGTGATCATTTTCGTAAGCAGAAGTGTGCACGCCGAGGCGCCCGCTACCGCGGCGGGTCCCGCGGGCGCGCCGAGGACAGATTGGATGCGACTATGGGTGCTCTGAGCCCCCTCCACTGGCTGATCGCCATCGGTGTTCTGGTGCTGCTGTTCGGGGCGAAACGACTCCCCGACGCCGCCCGCAGCCTCGGCCGCTCGGCCCGGATCCTCAAGTCCGAGATCAAGGACATGAACGGCAACGACCACAACGACCAGACCGTCGATCAGACCGGCGGGGCGACGGCCGCCGATCGTCCGGCCACGGCGCTGCCCGCGACTCCGGTAGCCGCGCAATCGAACACCGCCGTCACCACCCCGTCGACCCCCACCGTCGGCGTCACCGACACCGCGGTCGTGGTCGATCACCAGGTCCGATAAGAACCCACGCTGATGTTCGATCTGAGTTTCCCGAAGATCGTGGTGCTGGTACTGGTGGCACTGTTCGTCCTGGGCCCGGAACGGCTCCCGGCCGCGGCCGCCTGGTTGGGCCAGTCGATCCGGCGGGTCAAGGGCTTCGCCACCGGTGCCAGCGAGCAACTGCGCACCGAGTTGGGCCCGGAAATGGATCAGCTGCGTCAACCCCTCGCCGAACTCCGCGCCCCCCTGCAGGAGCTCCGTGCCCTGCGCGACCCGCGAGCCGCGGTGATGCGGCACCTGTTCAACGACTCCGCTCCCGTCGACAACTACGGGCAGCCGGCCACCACCAGCACCAGCGGGGTGAGTGTCAAGCCCGTTACCGGGCCGCAGGTTCCCGCCCCGTCCCTCCTCGCCCACAACGAGGTGCCCCGCATCGATACCGACGCCACCTGAACTCTGATCGGCACCGATTGCCCGACCACGGTCAGACGGGCGAGGAGGTCGGCCACGTCGAAGGACCCCCCGTCGGTCGGCCGACGCACGGTAGCCGTCGAGGTTCAGCGGTGGTGGGTACGGCCGCCGTGTACGGCGGCCATTGGCATCGGCTGTGGCGGGGTGGGCTGCCCGACCCGCAGCAGCCCCGGACGGGCGGTCGGGTGCCGCCACACCCACTCGTTCACCGCCGCCAGAAGGCGAGACAGTCGGCTGCGATCGAGTGGACGGGCCTTGCGGCGGGCCGGCCGGAGAACCGGCACCCGGACAGAATCGAGAACAGAAGGAAAGTGGAGGACCTGGACCATCGCGAGATATCCCGTCAAGCAGGCGCGTAGCAGTAAACCCGGATCAGCCAGTGAAAAGAGAAGCTGTCAGCGAGCCTGTGCGCGCAGAAGGTGGAGAGGAGAAGCCGGACTCAGACGATCCGGACAGTGCCCGTCATCGGCGGGACTGGAGGGTTCGTCGTCACCGTTCACCGGGCCACAGTTCACCGAAAGGTTGTCGGTACTCATCTCTCACCTCCTCGGCGTCGGGGCACACGCGGGTGCCACACCATCAGCGCAGCGGGGATGCGCACCTGGTCAGGTGCGGTCGTAGCTCAGACACCCCCTCGTCAGAGCTTTGGCACTGCACGGCGTGATCCCAACCCATTACGGGTGGGAAGCCACTTGGGATCACCCCTTAGGCCGGGGAGATCTGTCCTGACCCGGGGCGTCTCTCGACGTTGGGGGTCAGTGGCCTATGTCCGTGCAGACGCCTCACCGAACGAGGTGCTGCATCATCAGTGAATACCCCCACCGATCACCTGTCAAGCCACGCAACAATCGAAACGATTCCTATACCGACAACCGGGACATTATCCGATATTTATTTGACGCAGGGGATTCCGCCGCCGGAGATGCTGTCGACCGGTGCGGCCGGTGCCGTGGCCTCGGGGTGGGTGCTCGAGGCGGGCAGGGCGAAGCCGCTGCCCAGGACGACTTGCAGGTGATCAGGGGCGATGGCCGGGTCGGGCTGGGTCCGTTTGGCGCCCAGGACGGTGGCGAGCGCGGCCGCCGCGTCAGCGGACCCGGGACCGTAGTGGATCGACGTCGTCGATTGGTGACCGGCGTTGCCGGTGGTGCCCGCTGTGTAGCCGGCAGTGGCCAGAGCCTGGCCGACCGAGGCCGCGAGGCCGACCTTGCCGCTGGCGTTGAGCACATCCACCGTACTCACAGGTGTGCTGTCGGCTGGTGTGGTCGCGGACGTGCCCGTGGGTGGCCCGGTGGGCGCGGTCAGCAGCGTGTGGACGACGGCTCGGACATGTGCGGTATCCACGTAGTTGACGTCCTCGCCGAGCGGGTCGGTGCCGAAGTGGTCGATGGGCAGAGTGGTGAAGGTGACGTTCCCGGAGGCGAGTCCGGAGGCCTGTTGGGCCAACGCCATCAGGTCGAGTCGGTCGTCGACCGCGGTGTTCTGCTTCGCGACATCCAGCAGCGCACGCAGTCGGGCGGGGTCGGCGATGGTGCCGGCCTGTTTGAGCTGATACCCCAGCGAGGCGATGAAGGCCTGCTGGCGTCGTTCGCGGTCCAGGTCGGTGAAGTTCAGTTTCGGATGCACGTTGTCGCGGCGCTGCCGCACGAACGCCACCGCTTGTGCGGCGTCGATCTGCTGGTAGCCCTGGTGGAAGTCGGCCCCGGAGTAGCTGTCGCTGGTGTCTTCATCGAGACACACAGTGATGGGTTCGACGACCTGCGCGATCTCGTAGAAGGCAACCATGGTGACCTCGATGAAGTGGTCGATCGGTACGCCACCGAGAAACTGGCTGACGGTGTCGATCTCGGCCTTGCGCCCGGCGTCACGGCTGCGTTGCTCCAGTTCGACCTTGTCGGTGACCTTTTGCCCGACCAGCACCTTGTGCTCCTGGTCGAACGCCAGCCCATAAGCTTGTTTGATCTTCCCTTTCGCCCTCCCGTCGGGGCTACCGGCGAGGGGGACGTAGTCGTCGCGCGGGATGGATATCGCCTTCGCCTCTCCGCCGCCGGGCGGAACGTGCAACAGGATCAGGACATTGGCGTTGTAGCCGCCGACGTCCGATCCGCCGGTGTTCATAGCGTCATAGATCGCGGGTGGTAGCGGCCTGCCGTTCTCGTCGAGGCGTGAGTCCAACCCCATGATCAGGATGTTGGTGGAGCCGTCCAGCGACGTCGCCGCCGAGCCGTCGATCGCGCTGGATCGGCGCAGCCCATCGGCCAGGTCCCGGTACTGGATCCATGCGAAACCGGTCACCGCCAGCACCAGGGCCGAGAGCAACGCCACTGCCAACCTGAGTGCCGGCGGTCGCCTCCGCGAGGGTCGGCCCACCGATCCGGCAGGCGGCCGGGCCGTCGAGCGCGGTGCGCTGTTCGACGGCCGTGGCGCCGACGAATTCGCGCTCCCCGGTCGCCCTGACGGGATCGGTGCCGTCGGGGAGCGGGGGTCGCTCGGCGCAGGCCGGCCCGGTGTTGCGGCATGCGCATCGCGGGCCGATCGAGATGCACCGGGGGGTGGTCGCCTGCCGGATGGCCATGGCTGGTCTTGGTTCTGGGCTGAATCCCGCTGCCAGCGCCCGGCCGGATCCCGCATCCCGCTCCTTTCACGCATGACGCGGTCCCAGGCACCTAGATCATGTTCGCCTGTCGGCGGTGCGGCCCCGGCCGAGTTCTCACCGTGTGCGTACGGCTGCCGTCCCGTCCGAGTGTAGCGAGTGGAGGCACGGGTAGCTGGGGAGCCAGGTTGCTCTTGCGGTCAGGTAGTCGGGCTCGGGGCATCGATCGCCACTCCGGTGGCCTGCGCGCTCTCGTGTGCGATCCGTACGAAATGGCAGACCAGCGGTGAATCGCGTCGGTCGGGCCGGCAGGCGATGGAGACGATGGACATGGCCGCCGGATCCGAGAGGGGCCAGGTATCGCAGGCCGGGTAGGCGCAGTACGCGCATGCCGTCCGGGACGATCGCGATTCCCGTGTTCGCTGCGACCAAGCCGGGCATCGTGGGGAGTGGGTCGAGGGAGATGGCGAGCAGGCCGAGAGCGTCGATC
The DNA here is from genome assembly GCA_046595345.1 of Pseudonocardia sp. Taxonomy (GTDB): domain Bacteria; phylum Actinomycetota; class Actinomycetes; order Mycobacteriales; family Pseudonocardiaceae; genus Pseudonocardia. The sequence goes on along the minus strand of JBKJPD010000203.1, from coordinate 3,387 downwards.
CGGCGTACCCCGGTCACCGGGTGGCGACCTGCCGCACCTCTGGACCTGCACGATCGTCGCGCTGTTCGCGATCTACGCGTCCGGCCGCAGATCCTGTCCCTGTTCCGGCTCGACAGCGGCGACGAGGCCAGCCTCGGCTACGGCCTGATCAAACTGCTGTTCCTGGTCGGCGACCTCGTTACGCTGCTGCTGGTCGACCGGCTGGGCCGGCGGCCCGTGGTCATCGGCGGCTTCGCCGTGTCCGCGCTCGGCCTGCTCTACCTGGCGATCGCGCCGGACTCCGCCGTCTCGATCATCGTCATCGCGTTCGCCGCCTACGCCGTGTTCACCGGTGGTCCGTCCATCCTGGAGTGGATCTAAGGCGCCGGAGACCGAGGGAAACACCTCGACGCGGCATCGTCGTCGATGTGAGGGCTTATGGCAGCACCTGCGCCCGGTGGGAACCGGATAAGCGTCTGCCGTCAATGGGTCGGCTCACCGGCGCCGGGCTCGGCGGTCTGTGTGGTGCCCAAGGTGAATCCGATTGTGGCTCCGCCACCGGGCCGGACGGCGGCGTAGGGCCGGCCCCCGTGGAGCTGCGCGATGTCGCGGACGATGGCCAGCCCGAGCCCGGAGCCGGGGAGGCTCCGGGCGGAGGTGGCGCGGTAGAAGCGGTCGAAGACGTGGGGTGCGTCGTCGGGGGCGATGCCGGGGCCGTGGTCACGAACCTCGATCCGCGTCGTGTCGACATGCAGCTCGATGGGCTGTCCGGAGTCCGGATCGAACTTCATCGCGTTCTCGAGCAGGTTGGTCACCGCTCGGTCCAGGGCCTGGCGTCGTCCGGAGAGGACTGCGTGCTCGGCGTGCACGATGATGTCGCGGCTGCTGCGGCGCCGGGCCCGGGCGGCGGCGTGCTCGGCGAGGTCGGCAAGGTCGATGGGCTGGGGTTGTTCCGCGGTCCGGCGATCGGTGGCGAGCTCGACGAGCTCGTTGACCAGGCTGCTGAGCTCCCGGATCTCGCCGTCGAGGTCATCGAGCAGCCGGCGCTGCGCGTTCGGGGAGAGTTCGGATAAGCGGCGCAGCACGCTGATGTTCGTGCGCAGGCTGGTCAGCGGTGTGCGCAGCTCGTGGCCGGCGTCCTGGACGAGCCGTTGCTGGTCGTCGCGGGAGCGGGCGAGCTCACCGAGCATGGCGTCGAGTGTGGCCGACAACCGTCCGACCTCGTCGCGGCCACCGACGGGCATGGCGACGTCGAGCCGGCCGGTGGCGCTGACCTGCTCGGCGACCTCGGTCAGATACAGAAGTCGGCGGGTGATCCTTCGGGCCAGCCACCACCCCGCGAGCGCGGCCGCAGCGAGTACACCGAGGCCGAGCACGCCGATCTGGATCGCGAGCTCGGCGAGGTCCCGGTTGAGCTGATCGATGTCGCGGCCGACCATGATCGCGCCGGTCCCGGTGGACTGGGTGAGCACCCGGTAGGAGTCGGGGCCGATCCTCTGGTCCTGGAGGAGACGCATGCCATACCGGTCGGCGGCGGCCAGTGCGAGGTCCGCGGTGTCTACCGGCAGTGCGGCGCCCACCAGGGGGGTGACCGTCCCGTCGGGGGAGAGGACCTGTGCGGCCTGGACGGCGGGGCGACGCCCGCCGGACGGGCCACCGCGCCCGTTCGGATCGCCGTCGCGCGGATCATCGCCGAGGTCGGGTCCGTTCGGCAGACGGCTCAGGGTGCCGCCCGCGACGAGTGTGTCGGCGGCCTGGGCGAGTGAATCGTCGACCACGCTGGTGAGGTTGTGCGCGGTGATCGCGTAACTCGTCGTCCCCACCAGTGCAGCGACGACGGCCGCGACGGCGGCGAACGCGAGGATGAAGGTGCGGCGCAGGCTCACAACCCGGACTCCTCCGACAGGCTGTAGCCGACTCCGCGGACGGTGCGGATCATCGGTGGGGCACCGGCGGCTTCGAGCTTGCGACGTAGGTAGCCGATGTAGACAGCGAGGTTCTTGGAGTCGGGTCCGAAGTCGTATCCCCAGATGCGGTCGTAGATCGCTGCGTGGCCCAGGACGATGCCCGTGTTGCGGGACAGCAGTTCCAGGAGATCGAACTCGGTCTTCGACAGGGAGAGCGCGCTGGTCTGCCACCAGGCCCGGCGGGAGGAGGGATCGATCCGCAGTCCTCCGACCTGCACCACCTGGGGCGTGCCGCCCTCGGGTTCGGGCAGCGATCGGCGCAGCAGTGCTCGTAGCCGTGCCAGCAGCTCGTCGAGTTCGAAGGGTTTGGGCAGGTAGTCGTCCGCGCCTGCATCCAGACCGGCGACCCGGTCGGTGGTCTCCACCCGCGCGGTGAGCATCAGCACCGGGATGCGGCTGCCGTCGGCACGTAACACCCGGCACACCCCGAGTCCGTCGACCCCGGGCATCATCACGTCCAGGATGGCGAGGTCGTGCACGTCCTGGCGCAGCGTAGAGAGCGCCGCGACGCCGTCGACGACGGCGGTGACCGCGTAGCCCTCCAGTTCCAGGGCTCGCTGCAACGACTCACGAATCGCCCGGTCGTCATCGGCGACCAAAACCCGTTGTGGCATCGGCTCATCGTGGACCATGCACACCGGTGATCCGCCGAACCCCCATGTTTCCCACCGTGCTCTTACCCGAGCCACACCGCACTCCAGTTCAGCTCCGCGATGCTCGGCGTGGTCCGAGTTCCCTGCACCGCTGCGCGCGGCCAGGGAACACCACAGTCGAAGGAGCATCATGAGTGACGAGTCGTTGCGGAGCGGGTCCCGATGGGAGCCCACACCGGTTGCTGGGCAGTCGTCGCCAGGCGGACCAGATCCCGAACCGGGCACCGACAAGCTCCACGACCACGACACCCCCGCAGGGGAGAGCCCGGCGGTCGCCGCACAGGTGGTTCCTGCCGGTCGCCGGTGGCCGCGTCGCCGGGCACTTTCCGCCGCGGTGGCCGTCGGGCTGCTGCTGCTGCTGGTCGGCGGTGCCGGTGGTTACGCGATCGGCCACAACACCGTCGGCATCGCGGCGCACCAGAGCGGCGCCGGCGGGCCGAGGGGCGACGGCGGGCCGAGGGGCGACGGCTTCCGCGGATCACCGCACGATGACGACGACGGCCCCGCCGCCGGCCTCCCCGCGGGCGGCACTACCGGGACCGGGACGTGAGCCTCACCCTCGACGCCCCCGCGCACCGCCTCCGCACCGGCCCGCGCCCGGCCCGCACGGACGCGAAGGTCCGGTCCATCGCCACAGCCGCGGTGACAGCGAGCTTGCTTTTCGTCACCTGGTTGTGGGCCAGGGGCGGCGGCATCGGCGACCTCACCGGCTGGGCCCCAGGGCTGACGTCTGTCGGCCGGTTGACCGCCCTGGTGAGCTCGGACCTGCTGCTCGTGCAGGTAATGCT
>JBKJPD010000107.1:0-6619 GCA_046595345.1 Pseudonocardia sp. | reverse complement strand
CGCCCAGCCCCAGCGACCGGTCACGCGGTACCCGCCCTCGACCTTCACGGCCTCGGCGGAGGCGGCGAGCACGCCGGCGATCCGGTTGCCGGGCGCGGACTCCCAGACGTCGCGTTGTGCCTGGTCGGGAAACAGGCCGCCGAACCAGGAGCACACGTTCATCAGCGTGGTGGCCCAGGCGGTGGAGCCGCAGCCGCGGGCGAGCTCGCGGGAGACCTCGAGCTTGGTGCGGAAGTCGGTCTCGAACCCGCCGAAGCGCTTCGGCTTCATGATCGCGAAGAGGCCGGCGTCGTCGATGACGGTGATGTTCTCCTCGGCCACACGCCGGTCGGTCTCCGTCCTGGTGGCGTTGGCGGCGAGCACGGGCACGATCTCGCGGGCCCGGCCGACCAGCTCGGCACGCAGCGCGCGCGACTCGGCGGAGATGCCGGGACGATCGAGCAGGTAGTCGGACGTTGATGTCGACATGGTGTCTCCCGGAGGTGTTCAGGCGCCGACCGTGGTGGCGGCGGAAAAGTCGAAAGCGGCACTGCGCTCAGGAAACGGGGTCGCGCTGAACCCGGTGATGGAGTATTCGGCGGCGCCGCCGACTACGAACGGGTCGGTGGCGATCCACGCAGCGACATCGGCCAGGTCACGACCGGCGGCGACGATCACCTCGCCGTCGGGTGGTTCTGTCGGCCGGACACGAGCACCCGCCCCGCGGCGTAGCACCCGGCGATCCACTCGGTGTGCTGCGGTGTCATGGCGGCGACCTCGCCGGCCGGCAGCAGATATCTGGATACGAGAACGAACATCGGTTCCGGCGCACTCGCACGTCAGCGCCCGCTACTACCAGCATGGGGTGCTCCTCTCGGGACAGGTCACGACGGAGTGACCCGCGGCACAACGGGAACGCTAGAGACTATCTTATAAGATGTCAATGTAAGCTATGATGCCGCTCATGACCGTGAGTGGGCCAAGGGGGAGTGGTCTGTGACGTCCGGAGATCGCCGTACGGTCCAGTCGGTGGCTGCTCGCAAGGCCTCCGCTGTCGACCTCGTGCTGCACGAGATTCGCCGGTCCATCCTCAGCGGTGACCTCCCACCCGGGCAGCCGTTCACGGTGCCGGCCCTGACCGATCAGCTCGGTGTCAGCCATGTCCCGGTGCGCGAGGCGCTGCGCCAGCTGGAAGCCCAGGGCTTGATCGTTCTGAGCCCGTCGCGCAGCGCCATCGTCACCCCGCTCGATCCTGACGACCTGCGCGCGATCTATCGCCTTCGGATGACGATTGAGCCCGAACTCGCTGCACTCTCGGCGCCCGACCGCAGCGACGGCGACGTTGACGAGCTCGCGCGCCTGGTGCGCCTGACCTTCGAGACGGTGCCCCGTGAGGACTTCTGGGTCCCGCACCGCGAATTCCACACCTCGCTCATCCAACCGGCGGCGAGCGAGTGGGACCTGCGACTCCTGCGGCCGCTGTGGGACGCGTCCGAGCGCTATACGCGTCTCGTGTTCGATCCTGTCGACGAGCCCGAGGAGTTCGCCGTTCGACGTGAACGGGTGCACGAGGACATCGTCGACGCGGCCCGCTCCCGTGATCCTGAGCGTGTCCGCGAACAGTTGCGCCGCCACCTCGAGTCCAACATGACCACGATGCTCGACCGCATGAGCACCGTCGGAGCTGTGAAGGCCGGTGCGTGGACCACCCGCGAGGAGACCGCGTAGAGGCGCCTCCGATCAGCGATCTTCCGGCGACGAGAGCTCGACCGGTGAGTCTCGTTCATACCCGGCCTGATGTGCGCTCCATTCGCGCCGGACGAACTGTTCGTACGACGTCGGCTCGCGTTGCAACAGCCATGTGAGCACGTTCGGGTTGCCGAGGAAGTCGTGCGCGCTGTATCGGGAGCTGATCGAGCGGAGGACCGCGAGCTGGTGCGTCGAGTCCCCCGGGTCGCGGTCGCCGAGCCAGGCTCTCGCATAGGTATCGGCGTCGATCTCCTGCACCTCGATGGCACGGTCGAGCACGTCCGAGATGATCGCGCCGAGCTCGTACGCGGTGTGACGACCGGGGGCCACGAGCTCGTACGTCGCAGCGGCGTGGCGCGCGCTCTCGGTGAGCGCCATGACCGCGACATCCGTCACGTCGTCGAGGTCGACGAGCGACTGCCGTCGCTGGAGCGACCACGACAGCTCGAACACGCCACGCTCGAGCGCCGGCCGCAGCTTGAGCGGCAGCATGAAGTTCGCGGGCTGCAGGATGGTGAACTCGAGATCGGACGCGATCAGGTGCTCCTCGACGTCGCGCTTGATCTCGTGTTGGACGAGATCGGTGACGATCGAATGGAGCACCGAGCTGAACACGAGGTGCTCGACGCCCTCGGCGCGGGCGGCGTCGATGACCGCGATCCCCATCTCCCGCTCGCGCGGATGCAGTGTGGGACCGACGTGGTAGACCTTTCGCACCCCGTTGATCGCCCTGCCCAGAACGGCCGGGTCATTGATGTCCCCGACGACCACGTCGACGACTCCCGCCGCGCGCAGGCGGGCGGCGGATGCCTCCGATCGGACGGCCGCCCGCACGTCGAGGCCGCGTGCGACCAGCTTGGGGACGAGGAGCTTTCCCTGGTTCCCGTGCGCGGCGGTGACGAGGATCATCCGGCGCCCGTGACGCGCTCGCCGGCGATCCATACCCCGCGGATCGTTCGGGTGGCGGCGATGTCCACGGTCGGGTCGTCCGCGAGCAGCACGAGGTCGCCGCGCAGCCCGGCTGCGATCCGGCCGCGGTCGGCGAGCCCGAAATGCTCGGCTGCGACGCAGGTGGCGGCGTCCAGTGCCTCGGCGGGTGTGAGCCCGGCGTCGACGAGCAGCGCGAGCTCGTCGTGCATGCTCTCGCCGAACACCGGGGACGCCGGTGCCGCCGGTGTCGCGTTGGCGTCGGTGCCGGCGAGGATCGGCATGCCTGCGGCGTGGAGGGTGGCCACGGTCGCGCGAGCGGATTCGTACGCCGGCCCGAGGATGCCCTTGGCAGCCAGGTTCTCGACGATTCCCTGCATCATGGTGAGGGTTGGCACGATCACCGTGCCGCTCGCCACGAGCTCCGCGGCCTGGGCCTCGTCGACCGGACGGTCGAGAGGTGCGTGGGTGAGGATGTCGACCCCCGCACGCTGCGCCATCGTTACGGCGTCGGAGCGCGACGCGTGCGCCACCACCTTCCGATCGCCGGCGTGGGCGGCGGTGACCAGCGCGTCGACCGTCTCCTGGTCGAAGCCGGGCAGATCGATCACGACCTTGATGTAGTCGGCGCCCTGCTCGATGTGCCGCGCGACCCAGGCGTCGACGTCCGCCGTACCCGCGATGAGAGCGTCCGCGAACGCCGGAACGTCCTTCATCCGCGCCGCGTGCGCGCTCGCGGGTGAGTTCGCCGCCATCAGCGGGCTCCGGATGTCGGTGACCCCGGGTGTTCCGCGCAGTGCCGCGACGAGCGGGGCGGGCGAGCTCATGTCCATGCCGCTGGTGACGCCGCGGGCGGCGAGCGCGCTGAGGGTGTCGGGCCCGTGCAGGTGGATGTGGCAGTCGATGAGGCCGGGGATGAGGTATCCCCCGGACTCATCTTCCTGCCCGTCCGCAGGACCGCTGCCGACGACGCCACCGTCGATCACGATGTCTTCCGGCTCGCCGAACACTCCGTCCCGGTAGACCCGGACGTCCCGGAGGACGGTGCGCGTCATATCGCTGGGCCCTGCGTGACGGCCAGCGCGAACCGCAGCTGCGAGCGCTGGAAATCGTCGCTGGGCAGGTGGAAGTCGATGCAGTGCCCGCTGCCGGGCTGGAGCTGCGCGTCGACCGACGGCGCCGCCGTGAACCCGGCGCGGAACTCGTCGATCTCGCCCTGGTTGGTGACCCACAGGTTGTCGAACTCGCCCTGCCGATGATGCACCGGCACGGTGACCTTGCCGCACATCTCGGCGCGGCGCGCGATCCAGCCGCCAGTGATGTCGAGCAGCTCGGCCTTGGGCACGAGCGTGTTCGACCGATGGCTCGCCGCCGGCATCGCGTCGTCGTAGGTCGACGGGGGGCCGAACATGAGCTGGTCCTTGAGCGGCACGGGCAGGTCGATCATCGGGATGTCGGGCAGCGCCGCCCAGGCACCGGCCGATTCGGCCGGAACGCGGACGAGGCATCCGGAGGTCGCGAGACCCAGGAGCGGCCATGACTGCTGCGTCGCCGCGATCGCAGTGGCCACCGCGCCGCCGATCGAGTGCGCGACGAGCACGATGCCCGGCCCGTCGGTGCCCTGCTCCGTCCAGATCGACCCGATGACATCGCCGATGACCTCGGCGTTGGCGAGGATGATCGAATCCTCGCCGTCCAGCGGACCGGATCCGGCGTAGTTCGGCCGGTCGAGGGCGATCACTGGCACGCCGAGCGCCGAGGCGTTGTCGAGCAGCGAGTGCCCCGGGATGTCGAAGTACTCGGAGCTGTACGTGCCGCCGTGCAGGGCGACCACCAGTGGTGCGCCGGAGCGGACCTGCAGGTCGGGGCCGAGGTTGGTGCGGCCGGTGAAGACGCGGCCGTCTGCGGCGGTGTGGCTGAACGGAATGGACATCGTCGTCCCATCGGGGTCGGGGGCGGACCGGCTCGGCGGAGCCGTTCAGGCGGTGAGGGCTGCGCGTACCCGCGCGGCGACGGCGAGGGAGGTGTCGAGATCACGGTGTTCGGCGAGGAGGGCGAGGATGCCCGCGCCGCGACGCTCGGGCGCGAGATCGGCCTCACGGGCGACGACCAGGAAGTGGAAGTGCGGATAGTTCTCGCCGAAGCTCATGAAGTACACGGCCGGTGCGCCGGTGACCTCCTGGATCGCTGCGGCGATGCGCTGAGCCAGTAGGCCGAAGCCGGCGAGCTCCGCGGCGGTGGGTCCGGACCACCCCTCCGCATGTCGCCGCAGGCGCAGGAAGAACCATCCGGGGACTTCGTAGCCGTCGGCCACCTCGCACGACCAGGTGTCGTCGCGAAGGACGACGGTCGCGGCGTCCGCGCTCTCGAGATCGCAGGGCAGGCAGGCACTCAAGCCGCACCTCCATCTTCTTGCCGTACGGTCAGGACCATCGCTATCCTATAAGATATTGCGACGAGGTCCAAGCTTCGATCACACGGTTCCCCGGCCCCGACTCAACGGAGAGACATGCCCGAGAACATGGCCACGAGCTGGCCGGCCAACCCACCCAAACTGCATCACACCACGTTCACCACGCTGCGCATGGAGCAGATGGTCGCCTGGTACGGCCTGGTGTGCGGGCTGCGCCCGGTGTTCCAGAGCGAGGGGGCCTCGTGGCTGACCAACGACGGAGCGAACCACCGCATCGCGCTGCTCTCCCCGCCGGGACTGAAGCACCCCACCGACAAAGGCCATGAGACCGGCATCCACCACACGGCGTTCGAGTTCTCGACGTTCGACATGTGGCTGAACAACTATGTCCGGCTGCGCGATCACGGGGTGCTGCCGTTCCTGTCGCTCGACCACGGCATCACCATGTCGGTCTACTACCAGGACCCCGACGGGAACGGCGTCGAGATCCAGGTCGACGGCTTCGGTGATTGGGCCGACTCCAGCGAGTGGATCGCGAACGCCAAGGAGTTCGCGGAGAACCCGATCGGCACGTTCTTCGACGCCGAGAAGCTCGTCGTCGCACGCGGAGAGGGGCTGTCGTTCCAGGAGATCCACGAACGCACCCGGGCGGGGGAGTATCTGCCCGCGAAGATCCCGGCGGACATCTTCCTGCCCGAGGTCTGGTGACCTCTTCATGATCGTGACGCCGGTGCTGGTCGTCGGCGGTGGCCCGGTCGGCCTGACGACAGCACTCGAGCTCGCCCACCACGGCGTCGCCAGCGTCGTCGTCGAACCCCGGGCCGTCGTGGATCATCGACGACCGCGGGCCAAGACGACGTCGGCGCGCAGCATGGAGCTGTTCCGGCGCACGGGAGTGGCGGACGAGATCCGCCGCCGGGCCGCCCTCCCCGTCGAGTGGTCGGACGAGATCCGGTTCTGCACCAAGGTCTGCGGGACGGAGATCACCCGGCTGACGGGCGCGCTCGGTCTCGACCTGGTCGGGTCGCCGCTCACGTCGGAGGCGGCTCAGCAGGTGACCCAGCCGGTGGTCGAGGAGGCGCTTCGCGCGGTCATCGAGCGGGAGCCTCTCGTCACCACGCTCTTCGGGCGGCGTGCTTCGGCCGTCGTACTGGGCGGGGCGCGGCCGAACGTCACGATCACCGACGAGCTCGGGCACTCCGACGTGGTCGAGTGCGACTACCTCGTCGGTGCGGACGGATCGCGCAGCGTCGTGCGGGAAGCGCTCGGAGCGCGGTACGTCGGCGCGCCCGGCGGTCGACCGAACGTCAACATCACCTTCCGCTCGAGCCGGCTCGCGACGCTGTTGTCCGACCGTCCCGCTGTGCACCACTGGGTGCTCGACCCGGCTGCACCGGGTGTGGTCGGTCCGCTCGATCTGACGGGCACGTGGTGGGCGATCGCGGCGGGGACGGCGTCGATCGGGGACGCGGCGGAAGCCGTCGCCCTGGTGCGTGGCCTCGTCGGGGAGGACGTCGACGTCGAGGTGATCGCGACCGACCCGTGGCAGGC
>JBKJPD010000667.1:0-6092 GCA_046595345.1 Pseudonocardia sp. | reverse complement strand
CCGTGGTCAACTTCGACGGGCCGATCGTGTTCTGCGTCGTGTCCCGGTACCACGGCGGCGCGTTCGTGGTGTTCTCCGGGACGCTGCACGACAACATGGAGGTCGCTGCCGTCGAGGGCTCCTACGCCTCGGTCATCGGCGGGGCGCCCGCCGCCGCGGTCGTGTTCGCCGGCGAGGTCAACAAGCGCACCGCCGCCGATCCCCGCGTCTCGGACGCCGAGTCCCGGATCGCGGAGGCCCGCCGGGACGGCTCGGAGACGGCGGTGGCCCGGCTCGGTGCCGAGCTCGCCGCGCTGCGCCCGGGCGTTCGGTCGGAGAAGCTCGGCCAGGTCGCCGGTGAGTTCGACACGAAGCACTCGATCGAACGGGCCCGCGAGATGGGCTCGGTACACAGGATCGTCTCCGCGAACCGGCTCCGGCCCTACCTGGTCGACGCCATGACGCGCGGCATGCAACGAGCGCTCGACAACTCGGGCACTCCCGACACCCACGGAGGACAGCGATGACCGTCATCACAGACACCCACCCCGAGCAGCGGGTCGCGATCGTCACGGGCGGGGCCCGCGGCATCGGCGCCGCCATCACCACGACGCTCGCACGGGCCGGTGTGCACGTCGCCGCCGGCTACAGCTCCAACGTCCGAGCGGCCGAGGAACTCGCCGGCAAGCTCACCGCCGAGGGCGCGTCGGTGTCGGTGCACCAGGGCAACGTCGGTGAGCCCGCCGACTGCCAGCGCGTGGCCGACGAGGTGCTCGAGAAGTGCGGCCGCATCGACTACCTGGTCAACAACGCCGGCATCACCGTGGACAAGACCGTCCGCAAGATGTCGGTCGAGGACTGGCACGCCGTCCTGCGGATCAACCTCTCGGGCGCCTTCTACATGACCAAGGCCGTGCTCGACCACATGCTCGGCAACAAGTTCGGCCGCGTCGTCAACATCTCGTCGGTGATCGGTCAGACCGGATCGATCGGGCAGGCCAACTACGCCTCGTCGAAGGCCGGTCTGATCGGGTTCAGCAAGAGCCTCGCGCAGGAGGTGGCCCGCAAGGGAATCACCGTCAACTGTGTGGCGCCGGGCTACATCGAGACCGAGATGGTCGCCGCCATCCCGCAGGAGGTGCTGGACAAGCTGCTCACCGGCGTACCCGTCGGGCGGCTCGGGCAGGCCTCGGAAATCGCCCGAGCGGTGCAGTTCCTCCTCGACGACGACGCCGGCTACATCACCGGCTCGGTGATCGCCGTCAACGGGGGCCTGGATATGTGACCGGGCGATCGGGGGACCGGGCGGTAGGTGACCGGGCGACATGTGACGGGTGTGGCGTCGGGCGGTCGGCGGGATCTCGCCGACCGCCGCGACGCCGTCCATCGCATCCAGCCGCGTCCTGAGCGCAGCCGAGGTCGTCCGGGGAGGATGCGAAACATCGCCGAGTAGCGTGCCGTGCCAAGGGCATGCGGTCTCTGCTCGAGTGACGCCGCTCAGGCCTACGAGGCCGCCGGGTCGGCGGGATCGCAAACCTGTTCGAGAGGACCGACGTGGGCGGCAGGATGTTCGCGTCCGAGGGCGACTCACGCAACGTCGGACGCCAGGAAGCCCCCATCTGGGGCGCCCGCTGGGACGCCCCACGCCCACGGCCCCGCCGCGCCGCCGCCGATGACTCCGCCGCCGATGACTCCGCCGCGGACGTCGACGACGACGAGGTCGATGACGCATCCGCCGGTGTCGCGCGTCGCCTGCAGGCCCGCCTCGACCGGCACCTGTTACTGCTCGACCGGATACGGTCCGACCCGCTCCAGTCGCAGCCACCCGGCCTGCCGGAACTGATGGACAGCGCCCGCCGGATGCGTCGCGACGCGGAGCGCCTGCTCCTGCTGTGCGGTCAGGACCCCGGAACCCGGACCGGCGGGCCGCGCAGGCTCTCCGACGTGCTGGGCGAGGTCGCGGCCGCCGCCGAGGAGCCGTCCCGCGTCGATGTCCGGCCCGCACCCGCCGCCACCCTCACCTCCCTCGCCGCCACTGAGCTGCAGCACGTGCTCGACGAGCTCGTCGACCACGTCATCGCGGTGTACCCCGGCGCCAGGGTCGATCTCGGGTGTCGGGTCGAGGAGCCCGCGGGGATCGTCGTCGAGGTGCGTGCCGACGGCGCCGACAGACACGATTCGGACAGACACAATTCGGACGGCCTCGGTGGCCGACCCGCGATGGCGGCGGCGCAGCGCCTGGCGAGCCGTTCCCGCAGCGGTATCGCCCTGCGCCGCTCGTCGGCCGGACCGGGTTCGGTGGCCACGGTGCACTGCCCCGGCGCGGTGGTCACGCTCGAGGAGCCGGACCGACCCCCGGTGTCGTGGGCGGCGGACCGGCCGGGCTTCGACGGACGGGGCGACGGCGGAATCGGCAGCGGGCACCAGGACGAGTTCCCCGCGCCCCACTCCGCGTCCGAACCGCCGGAACCGGAGTCCGTCCCGGCCGTCCGATCGCAGGTCGACGAGCTGTTCGGCCCGCTGCTCGACCTCGCCTACGAACCGGACGACGACATCGCCACCCCCATCTTCGAGGCGATCGCGTCGGCCTGGTTCCGCGAGGAAGCCCCGGAGCAGAGCGACCGGCGCGACCCGCTGGCGGATCCGCTCGACTGGGAGACGCCCAGCGACGGTGAGTGGCAGGCCGCTGCGGCACGGGCCGCCCAACCCGATCCGGTGGTGCTCACGTCGCACGGGCTGCCACGCCGCCGCCCGGGTACCCAGCTGGTGCCGCCCCGGCGCTCCCAGGCCGCCGACCCCGACCGCGGCGCGGCCGAGCGGGTACCGGACAGGGTGCGCGACCGGCTCAGCACGTATCAGCGCGGCCTGCGTCAGGGACGCCACCGCGCCGACCCCGCGTCCGACGTCGACGACGCCGGGGCCCGCTAGCGCGACCGCATCCGGGTCAGCAGGCGCGCCGACTGGCGGGTCGTGAGGTCGGGCAGGTAGGCGCGTCCGATCGCCAGACCGATCGCGGGGAGTGCCACCGGGTCGGGATAGGCGAGGTACAGCGGCTCGTAGCGCGGCTGGAACTTGGCCTTGAAGGCCAGCAGCGAGCGGAACCCGTACACCGGTTCGAGGGCGTTCCCGGCCATGTCGAGGACTCGCTGCAGGCCGCGCGCCGCCGCGCCCCTGTCGACCTGGGCCAGCGGCGCCCCGGACAGCGACACGAACCGGTAGCCCTCGTCGCGGAGGTCCCGGGCTGCCGAGGCGATGAGGAACTCCATCGCCCCCCGGAAGCCGCCCGACCCACGGCGGCGCATGAAGTCCAGCGTCCACCCGGTGACCGCCCCGTCCTGGTGTACCGGCATCCAGCTCGTGAGGCCGTGCACGGTTCGCTCGGCGTCGACGGCGACGAGACAGCGCACGGCGTCGTCGGCCAGCTCGTCGATCCCACCGAGGGTGAAGCCCATCTCGGGCAGGCCCTTGTCGGCCACCCACTCCTCGCTGATGGCCCGGATCTGGTCGGTCAGCACCAGCGGTGCCGTGCCGTAGGTGATCCACTCGGCCGTGATGCCCGCCCGGTCGGCCCGGTTCAGGGCGGTGCGGACGTCCTGCCAGCCCCGGCCGGTGAACTCGAGGCCCTCCAGCGAAAGGACGGTCTCCTCGGCGACCTGCACCCAGCTCCAGCCGATCTCCGCGCACGCCGCCCGGGTGGCGTCGGTGACGCTGTAGAGGGCCGGTGTCCAGCCCCGTTCCCGGCAGAAATCGGCGAATCCGGTGACGGCGGCCGGGCGGTCGGCGGGGTGCCCGATCGGGTCGGCGGTCGTGACGGCCACCGAGCCGATCACCCGGTAGGCGACCGCGGTGTGGTCGCCGGGGCCGAACCAGTACCGGTGGCCGGGCCACGTCGTGAGCCAGCCCAGGTTCGAACCGCCTCGTTCGACGAGCAGCGCGCGGGCCCGGGCGGGGCCGGATCCGGCGTGGTCGTGGCGGGGCCGGAGGAATGCGCCGAGCAGCCCGGCGGTGACGATCATCCAGAACACCGGACCGGTCCACTCGAACAGCACGGTGGCGGCGAAGTCCTCGGGGAGGAACGCAGGTTCCACCTCGCCGAGGTACCCCGGTGGGAGGAACCGCAGCGGCAGATCGGCCACGAGCTGCGCGGTCGTGGGCGGCCGGTCGAACTGGTCCGCCAATGCCGTACCACCCAGTACGTAGAACACCGAGACGGCGACCAGCACCACCCCGCTGACGGCGAGCAGCCCGCGGTAGGTACCGGCGGGCGCGCGGACGTCGAACCTCCTTCGGGTGAGTACGAGCAGGGCCGCCACGGCGAGCGGCAGCAGGGGCGGGAGAGCGAGAGCGAGTAGCTGCCGGGCTCCCGGCGCTCCGCCGTAGACCACGAGCTGCACATCGGGGGTGCTGCCGACCTGCACGGCCAGCAGGACCCCGAGCGCGGCGAGCAGCAGGTTCAGCCCGATTCCGCCGACCCGGGCCGCGCGCCGTCCGCGGCGCAGGCCCTCGGCGGTCACGAGCAGGAGCAGCACGGGCACGATCGAGCCGAGGGCCGATCCGATCCCGGACAGCCGGATCAAGGCCTGGAGCTGCCGGCACTTCTCGGCGGGCGCCATGGCACAAACCTGCTGCACAGTGACCGCGTCCGGTGGTGGGGAGAGCACCACGAACTGGAGCACCGACAGCGGTCCGATCGGGGCCTGCGCGATCGCGGCCACCACAGGACCGACCGCCGAGGCCGCGACGACCAGGGCCACCAGCACCCGTGTCTCGGAATGGGAGGGCCGCCCGGCGGCCCGCCCGGCCCGGATCCTGCCCACCACCGGTCCCGCGGCGAGCCCGAGCAGGCCCGCGTCCAGCAGCAGCACGTCGGACAGCTCGCCGGAGTAGGCCACGAGCATGACGGCACCGACGACGAGCACCAGACGCAACCTGCGCCGCCACAGCGCCGAGAGCCCGGAGCTCGCGGCGAGCGCCAGCCCGACCACACCCGGTGCGGCCCCCACAGCCACCTGACCGGCGAGCGCGATGGCCCACCCGCCGCCGAGCGCGGCGGCTGCGGCCACCAGACCCAGCCCGACCAGCGTTCCCATCAGTTGGGTGCCGACCAGCACGGCTGCCGCCCGAACCGAGCCGAGGCGCCGTTCCGCGAGCGTGCCCACGACGAGCACCAGCGCGGTCGTGGCGACGTACCCGGCCGGTCCACCCCACACGAGCATCGCCGTGACCGGTGTCCACCAGCGCCCGGCGGCCAGCGGGCCAATCCCGGTGCCGACGGCGGCGAGGACGTCGGAGGAGGGCCCGACGAGCACGCTGCCGGTTGCGAGTCCCACGATCCAGGCCACCGCGACGACCGCGCCGCTCAGCGGCGCCCGCCGTGCCGCGCGTGCCGCCCGTGCGGTCCATCCGAGCCTGGGTACACCCACCCGCGGGGCTGTGCTGTCGTCCGTGGCCGTTGGCACGTCGCCGATCATGCCGGGCCCGCCCCGGCCCACCGTCGGCCGGGCCGGATGGGCGACGGAATCGACTCCGCCCACGTGGCCTGATGGCCGCTATGATCCGCTCGCCAGGACCCCGTAGGAGTGGTGATGACGGCCCACCCGCAGCGCGAGCTCGTGCACATCGTGCTGCTCGGTGGTTTCACGGTCACGGTCGGAGACCGCGTGATCTCGGACGCTGCGTGGCCGAGTCGCCGTTCCGCGGAGCTCGTTCAGCTACTAGCGCTGTCCGATCGTCACCGGCTCATGCGGGACCAGGTCGTCGAGGCGCTGTGGCCGCATCTGGAACCCGACGCCGGTGCCGCCAACCTCCGCAAGGCCGCGCATCACGCCCGTCAGGCACTCGGTCGTGAGGACGCCGTGATGTTGAGCGGCGGCCGGGTCGGACTGTTCCCCCGGTGCGACGTCGAGACCGACGTCGCCGGGTTCGAGCGTCGTGCCGATGCGGCTATTCGCTCCCGGGAGGGTGCCGACTGCCGCGCGGCGGCGGCGGGCTACCCGGGTGACCTGCTTCCCGACTCGCTTTACGAGGAGTGGACCCAGGCCCGGCGGGACCACCTGAGATCACGCCACGTCGCGCTCCTGCGCCTGGGCGGGCGGTGGGAGCGGATCGTCGAG
>JBKJPD010000255.1:0-2866 GCA_046595345.1 Pseudonocardia sp. | reverse complement strand
GGCGAAAGTCATCCCGGAACTTCAGGACCGCGGCAGCTACCGCACGTCCTACACCGGCACCACCCTCCGCGACCACCTCGGCCTGACCCACCCCACCCGCGAGTCGGTACGCAGCGGCGCCTGAGTCGACCCGATGTGGGTCCACAACGCGATCACCGGCGTGCACGCGTCGCACCAGGTGACGGTAGTCACAACTTCAGGTTACGGTAGGACCACGCCGCGAGCCCCCCGGCGACAACGGTCATGACGAGCATCGCCACCACGTTGGCTGTCGCATCCGCCCCGGTGAGCTGGGCCAGCGCGAGCTGTGCCAGGTGGTAGGTCGGCAGGAACGGCGCGATGGCCTGCAGGAACGACGGCAGGATCTCGGGCGGGAACCACAGCCCCGACACGATCACCATCGGGAACAGCACCGCGTTGAGGATCGCCGCGGCCGCGTTCGACGAGGCGACGAACCCGACCGCTATCCCCAGCACCGCGAACGGCAGCGAGCCGAGCAGCAACACCGCCATCAGCCGCAGCCACGTGCCGAGGCCGAGCACCGGCCCGGCGACCGCGAGTGACACCGCGCTGATCGCGAGCAGCAGCGCCAGCGCGTAGGGCAGCGCGGCAAGCACCTTGCCGACGATCGTCGCACCGATCGGCGCCGCCGAGACCTTCTTCACCCGCAGCCAGCCCCGCGTCCGGTCGTCGGCGACCCCGATGCCGGGGTTGAGCAGCATCACCGACACAACGCCGAACGTGCCGAACCTCGCGAGCATGACGGCGGCGTAGCTCTGTACGCCGTCCGGCCCGGCCTGTTCGGCGAACAGGGACGCGAACAGCGCGAAGAACCCCACAGGCATCAGCACCGAGAAGAACAGGGCGGTGGGCTCCCGCAGGATGGCACGCAGTCCCTCGGACACCTCGACACACAGGATTCTCAGACCCTGACCCGACCGTGTTCCCGTGTTCCCTGTCGCCGCCTGTGCCGCCGTGCTCATGCCGGTGCCCCCGTCGTCGTCTCGGTTATCGCGTCCGTCGCCGCGCCGGTCAGTGCGAGCAGCGCCTGCTCCAGCCCCGCCCCCTCGACACGCAGCTCCGCGAGCCCGTCGTCCATCGCCAGCCAGCGGCGCAGGACGCGCTCGGGTTCGGCCGAGGCGACCCGGACGCGGTCCCCGTCGCGGGTCACCGACAGCACACCGGGCAGCGCGCGCAGGGCGACGTCGTCCAGCGCGGTGCGCGCGGTGATCGTCCGGTCGGGCAGGCGCCCGGTCAGCCCGGCGGGGGTGTCGGCGGCGGCGACCCGCCCGTGGTTCAGCACCACGACCCGGTCGGCCACCGCGGCGGCCTCCTCGACGATGTGGGTGGTGAGCATGATGCCGACGCCGGCGTCGCGGCGGGTGATGATGGTGCGCCAGAAGTCACGGCGCGCGGTGATGTCGAGACCGACGGTCGGTTCGTCGAGCAGCAGCAGGGCGGGGTCGCCGACCAGCGCCATGGCAAGTGCCACCCGCTGTCGCTGGCCCCCGGAGAGCTTGCCGGTCCGCCGCGTCGCCAGGTCGGCGATGCCGACCTCGTCGAGCACCGGCGCGGCCGCGCTCACCCGCTGCCCGGCCCGCACCGCGGCGCCCCGGACCATCTCGCCGACCTTGAGAGTCGATGGGAACCCCATCGACTGCTGGACGACGCCGATGCTGCGCCTGGTCGTCGACCGTCGCGGGTCGGCGCCACAGACTGCCACCGTGCCGGTCTGGACGGTGAGCAACCCGGTGGCGAGCCCGATCAGAGTGGTCTTACCCGCACCGTTGGGGCCGAGCAGGGCCACGCACTCGCCGGCCCCGACGTCGAGGTCGACGTCGACCAGCGCGGCGAGCGCGCCGTAGCGGTGGTGTACGCCCTCGATCTGGAGCACCTCGGTCATGGTGGGCACCCTGCCGTGAACAACGCCGGTGGGGTAGTGCGGGGGGTCAGTGGTTCGGTCTGACGAATGTCACCAGGAAATCCTGATCGGAGCCATCGGCGGCGCGGGCGCGAGAAGCGCACGCCAGATCGGGCGTCGCTCCTGGGACACAAGGCCTCCGCGATTCGCCTCACACAGTGCCGATACGGCAACGTAGCTCTCGCACTTCCTGCGATCACCAGGCAGGATCGGTCGACCACAGACGGTAGGAGATCAGCAATGCAGCAGGGAAAGTCCCGGATCGCCGTGATCGGGGCGGGCCCGTCGGGCCTCTACGCCGCCGCCGCACTGCTCGCCTCGAAGGAGGCGGTGAGCGTCGAGGTGCTGGACCGGCTACCTGCGCCCTACGGGCTGGTCCGCTACGGCGTCGCCCCCGACCACGTGAAGATGAAGTCGGTCATCCGGGTCCTGCAGAAGCCGTTCGACCCCGCCGACGTCGAGTTCCTCGGTGGCGTCCGGGTCGGTCAGGGTGGCATTCCACTCGAGGAGCTGCGCCGCCATTTCCACGCGGTCATCCACGCCACCGGCAGCTCTGTGGACCGCGGTCTCGGCGTGCCGGGCGAGGACCTCGAGGGGTCGCTGGGCTCCGGGGCGTTCGTCAGCTGGTACTGCGGGCATCCTGACCAGACCGGCCTGCGCCCGGCGCTCGACCACCCCGGCGTCGCGATCGTCGGGGCCGGCAACGTGGCGCTCGACGTCGCGCGGGTGCTCGCCAAGACCGCCGATGAGATGGCGGCCACCGATATACCGGACCCCGTACTCGATGCCCTGCGCGGCAGCGCCGTGCGCGATATCCACGTGCTGATCCGCCGCGGCCCGCAGCACGTCCGGTTCACCCCGGTCGAGCTGCACCAGATCGGCGACCTCGTCAACGCCGACGTCGTCGTGCACGACGACGGGCTGCTCGCCGCGGGCGTCGAAGAG
>JBKJPD010000555.1:0-10153 GCA_046595345.1 Pseudonocardia sp. | reverse complement strand
GTCCGTGCCCACGTACAGCCCGAAGCCCGGCGAGATCACCCGCGCCTGGCACGTAATCGATGCTACGGACGTGGTGCTCGGCCGCCTCGCCACGCACGCCGCCACCCTGTTGCGCGGCAAGCACAAGCCGACCTACGCCCCGCACATGGACACCGGCGACTTCGTCGTCATCGTCAATGCGGAGAAGATCGCCGTTTCCGGCAACAAGCGGACCGACAAGTTCGTCTACCGCCACAGCGGCTACCCGGGCGGCCTTCGCAAGCGCACGGTCGGCGAGATGATCGAGAAGCACCCGGACCGCCTCGTCGAGAAGGCGATCACCGGGATGCTCCCGAGGAACAAGCTCGGCCGTGCCATGAGCAAGAAGCTCAAGGTCTACGCCGGCCCGACCCACCCGCACTCCGCGCAGCAGCCTGCCGCGTTCGAGATCACCCAGGTCGCGCAGTGACCACCGCCGACGACAGCAGCCCGGCGAGTGCCGAGTCTGTGGAAGAGGGACAGCCCGTGACCACCCCCGAGCCCGAGTCCGAGGCTGCCGTCGAGACCGCGGCCGTCGAGACCGAGGCGGCCACCGCCGAGTCCGACGGCATCGAATCCGACGCTGCCGAGTACGACGAGGGCGACTACGACGCTGCCGAGTCCGGCGGTGACTTCGACGGTGACGTCGAGATCGCGGCCGAGATCCCCGCCGTGCTCTCCGACCGCCCGATCCAGACGGTGGGCCGCCGCAAGGAGGCTGTCGTCCGCGTCCGGATGATGGCGGGTACCGGGCAGTTCAGGCTCAACGGTAAGTCGCTCGAGGGGTACTTCCCGAACAAGCTGCACCAGCAGCTCATCCGGGATCCCCTGGTCACGGTCGAGAAGACCGAGCGCTTCGACATCTTCGCCCGGCTGCACGGCGGCGGGATCTCCGGCCAGGCGGGCGCGCTGCGCCTCGCCATCGCCCGCGCCCTGATCGAGGTCGATCCCGAGGATCGTCCGCCGCTCAAGAAGGCCGGCTTCCTCACCCGTGACCCGCGCGCCATCGAGCGCAAGAAGTACGGCCTCAAGAAGGCCCGCAAGGCGCCCCAGTACAGCAAGCGCTGATCCCAGCCACCGTGCGACGTTTGTTCGGTACCGACGGCGTTCGCGGACTGGCCAACGGCGAGCTCCTCACCCCGGAGCTCGCCGTTGCCCTGTCCGCGTCCGCGGCCAGGGTGCTTGCCGAACACGACCGGACCCACCGGCCGGTGGCCGTGGTCGGTCGCGACCCACGGGCCAGTGGTGAGATGCTCGAAGCGGCCGTCGTCGCAGGCCTCACGTCCGCCGGCGCCGACGCAGTACGGGTCGGGGTGGTCCCCACCCCGGCCGTGGCGTTCCTCGTCGCTGCTCTCGGTGCCGACCTGGGCGTGATGATCTCGGCGTCGCACAACCCGATGCCGGACAACGGCATCAAGCTGTTCGCATCGGGCGGGCACAAGCTCCCCGATTCGCTCGAGAGCGCGGTCGAGGCCGGCATCGACGCGGCCGCCGCGCGTCCCACCGGGGCCGGGATCGGTCGTGTCCGCGATCTGGCCGATGCGGCGCGCCGTTACATCGATCACCTGCTGGCCGCGACGCCGCTCCCGCTCGCGGGTCTGCGTGTCGTCGTCGACTGCGCGCACGGCGCGGCCTCGACCGTGGCCCCCGAGACCTATCTCCGGGCGGGCGCCGACGTCATCGCGCTGAATGCCGAGCCGGACGGGCTCAATATCAACGACGGGGTCGGGTCCACGCACCTGGGCCCGTTGCAGGACGCCGTGCGGGCCCACAACGCCGACCTCGGCATCGCCCATGACGGTGATGCCGACCGCTGTCTCGCTGTCGACGCCGCCGGCTCCGTCATCGACGGGGACCAGATCATGGCGGTGCTTGCGGTCGCGATGCGCGATGCGGGCGAGCTGGTGGACGACACGCTGGTCACCACGGTGATGAGTAACCTCGGCCTGCACCTGGCGATGCGCGACGCGGGGATAGCGGTCCGTACTACGCAGGTGGGCGATCGGTACGTGCTCGAGGAGCTGCGGTCGGGCGGGTTCACCCTCGGCGGGGAGCAGTCCGGGCACGTCGTGCTTCCGCGGTACTCCACTACCGGCGATGGTCTGCTCACCGCGCTGCGGCTGATGGCGCGCATGGTCGCGACCGGATCGTCGCTGGCCGATCTCGCCTCCGTCCTGACCCTCCTGCCGCAGGTGTTGCAGAACGTGCAGGTGCTCGACAAGGCCGCCGTCGCAGGCTCAGCGGCGGTGCGCGATGCCGTCGAGGCGGCGCAGGGCGAGCTCGGCGGAACCGGCCGGGTGCTACTTCGGCCGTCGGGCACGGAGCAGTTGGTGCGGGTGATGGTCGAGGCACCCACAGCCGAGCAGGCCCGTATCACCGCCGTCCGGCTGGCCGAGGTCGTCGCCGCCGCTCGCTGAGCGGCCGCTGCGAGTTCTCCCGTTCGCCCCCGGACCCCGGGGTGGGTGCGCTCGCCCAGCTCCCCGATGAGGAGGGGCCTCCCGGCTGACGGGGACGTTCAGGGACGTTCGGCGAGGATGGTGCCAGGGACCTTGCCGTCGACGAGGAGCGTGACCCGGTCCTCGCCGCAGAGGTGGTGCAGCAGGAAAGCCGTGACCAGCGCGCGGGTGAGCCGGCGGACCTTCGCATTCGGGCTGCCCGAGAGCACGAGATCGCTCCAGTGCGAGCCGTCGAGGAATCCGGTGTGGCCGGCCTTCGGCAGGGTCCTCAACCACACCGGGCCGCCAGCGGCAGCGGCGATCGGCTCGGCGTGGCCCGCGGCGGGGGTGACCATGTCCTTGCCCGCCGCGATGTGCAGCGCCGGCACCGTGATCTGCCGGGACGCGTCGAGTGCCGATGGGCGGGTCTGGGCGGCGGCGATCGTCACGACGGCACCGAGGCGGGGATGGCCCGCCGCCGCCACCAGCGCCGCGCCACCGCCGATCCCGTGGCCCGCCAGCGCGGTGCGGCGGGAGTCGACGCTGATTCGCCCGTCGCCGAGCCGGACGCCCGCGCACACGTCGAGGGTGGTGCTCAGATCGGCGGCGAAACCGGCGTGACTGGGCAGGACGCCGCGATGGCTCGACGGCGCGGCGGCGACGACGCCCCACGACGCGAGGTGGCGCAGCAGGTCGGCGTAGCGCTCGGCGGGCTGGAGCCAGTCGTGCCCGAACGCGACCGCGGGCAGCCCCAGGCCTTCGGCGGGGGCGAACACGACACCAGGGATCCCCACCATTCCGAGGTCCCCGCGCAGCACCGTGTGCGGGCCGGGGCGGGAGAGCTGCGCGACGGCGTCCTTGGCGCTGCGCGCCGCTGGCGGCCGGAGGGTCGGGCTGGTCCGGGTCACCGCAGCACCGTAGTACTGCCGATCACCCTCCGGCCACCGGACACCGATCCTGGAGGGGTTTCACCAGGATCGGACCAGAACACGTCTGGTGGGTCAACGGCGCCGGACTGAGATCCAGCAGGGACAGGACTAGCGTCGGTGTCGATGAGGTCCGTGTTCACCGCGCAGCAGGTGCGCGACACCGAAGCTGTCCTGATCGGCGCAAGCGACGACGGGACGTTGATGCGCCGGGCCGCGTTCGGCCTGGCCGTATATGCCCGGCGGATGCTGGGTCGGGTGGCCGGCGCGCGCGTCGTGCTGCTCATCGGCGCGGGGAACAACGGCGGCGACACGCTGTGGGCGGGTGTGGAGCTCCGCCGCCGCGGCGTCGGGGTAACCGCGGTGCTGCTGGATCCGGCGCGGGTGCACATGGCGGGGCTGGCGGCACTGCGCCGTGCAGGCGGCCGGGTGGTCGGGGTCGACGCGGGGCGGGCGATCGTCGCGCACGCGGATCTGGTGCTCGACGGGATCGTCGGCATCTCAGGGCGTGGCGGGCTGCGTGAACCGGCGGCGGGCCTGGTTGCAGCGGTGGCGCACGCCGGGGTGCCGGTGCTCGCCGTCGACCTGCCCAGCGGGGTCGACACCGACACCGGTGCGGTCGACGGGCCCGCTGTCGAGGCGACGGCCACCGTCACGTTCGGCGCGCTGAAACCCGTTCACGTTCTTGCGGCCCCGCGGTGCGGGCCGGTGCACCTGGTCGACATCGGGCTCGGGCCGTTGCTGCCCGCCCCGCACGCCCACCTGCTCGACGCCGCCGACGTCGGTGCCAGGTGGCCGGTTCCGGGTCCCGGCGACGACAAGTACAGCCAGGGCGTGGTCGGCGTCGCGGCCGGCTCGGCGGTCTACCCGGGCGCCGCGGTGCTCGCCGCCGGTGCCGCCGTCCTTGCGACGAGCGGCATGGTGCGGTTCGCCGGCAGCGCGGCGCAGGGCGTCCGGGCCTGCTGGCCCGAGGTCGTCACCACCGACTCGATCGAGAGCGCCGGTCGCACCCAGGCCTGGGTCGTCGGACCGGGCATCGGCACCGACGACGTCGGGCGTGCGGTGCTCGCTACGGCGATCGCCCGCGACGTGCCCCTGTGCATCGATGCCGACGGCATCACGCTGCTCGGGCAGCACGCCGACCTGCGGGCCGCGGTTCGGGGGCGGCCGGTTGTGATCACCCCGCACGCCGGGGAGTTCGCCCGGATCGCGGGCGAGGTCGGCCCCGACCGGGTGGGTGTCGCCCGCCGGGCCGCGGCTGAGCTGGGCGTGACCGTGCTGCTCAAGGGCAATGCAACCGTCGTCGCCGATCCATGCGGCCGGGCGCTGGTGCATCCGGCGAGCAGTTCATGGGCGGCGACGGCCGGGTCCGGTGACGTGCTCTCGGGGATCATCGGTGCACTGCTGGCGGCGGGGCTGGAGCCCTGGTGGGCGGCCGGGTGCGGCGCGTACATCCATGCGCTCGCAGCGGAGCTGGCCGCGGAGGGGGCTCCGGCGCCCGCCTCCGCGCTTCGGGCGAAGATCCCCGCGGCGATCCGGATGGTGCGGGGTGGCTACGTCGTGGACCAGGTCGGGTACGCCCGGGGCCGCGCGTCGGTGTCGCTACAGCTTCCTTGATCAGTACCGCCGGATGCGATGATGCGGACGTGGGTGATTCGCCGGGCGTCGAGACCTGCTCGCAGGGTCGAAACATCGGTCCGGCGCGGGCCGAGACCGTCGTAGACCTCGCCGCTGTACGCCACAATGTCGCGACGCTGCGGGCGGCGTCGCCGGGTGCGGAGCTGATGGCGGTGGTCAAGGCCGACGGCTACGGCCACGGAGCCATCCCGGTGGCCCGCGCTGCGCTGGACGCGGGTGCGTCGTGGCTGGGGGTGGCCACGCCCGAGGAGGCGCTCGACCTGCGGGCGGCCGGGATCACCGCACCGGTGCTGGCATGGCTGAACCTGCCCGGCGACGACGTCACCGACGTGATCGCGGCAGGCGTGGACCTGTCGGTGTCCTCCCGGGGTCACCTCGCCTCCGTGCTGGCCGGGGCGCGGTGTGCCGGACGTCCTGCCCGGTTACACCTCAAGATCGACACCGGGCTGTCCCGCAACGGTGCGCAACCCGCCGAATGGGCCGACCTGCTCGACGACGCGACCAAGGCCGTCACCGACGGCACGGCCGAGGTCGTCGCCGTCTGGTCGCATCTCGCGCACGCCGACGCGCCACACCACCCCACACTCGATCGCCAGGCCGCCCGGCTGGTGGTCGCGTGGCGGGCCGCGCGGGACCGCGGGCTCACCCCGATCCGGCACCTGGCCAACTCCGCGGCCACCCTGACCCGCCCGGACCTGCACTTCGACCTCGTCCGCCCCGGTATCGCCGTGTACGGGCTCGACCCGCTCGACCGCCCGGTCGAGCAGAGCCCGCTGCGCCCGGCGATGACGCTGCGCGCCAGGGTGGCGCTGGTGAAGCGCGTGCCGGCGGGTCAGGGCGTGTCCTACGGGCACGAGTGGACGACTCCGGTGGAGACCACGCTCGCGCTGCTCCCCATCGGGTACGCCGACGGGGTGCCTCGGCGGATGGGTCGCGACGGCCGGATGCGGGTACTTCTCGCAGGTTCCACCCGTCCGGTCGTCGGGCGGGTGTGCATGGACCAGATCGTGGTGGACTGCGGTGACGATGAAATCCGGGAAGGGGATCTCGCAGTGCTGTTCGGGCCGGGTGATGATGGCGAGCCGACCGCTCAGGACTGGGCGGACGAGCTCGGCACCATCCACTACGAGATCGTGACCGGCGTGCACGGGCGTCGCGTCACCCGCACGGTCGTGGACGGGAGCCCGTCGTGGTGAGCCGGCCCCAGATCTGGGGTGCCGTCGCGGGTGCCGCGGGTGCTGCGGTCACCGGCGTCGCCGTCGGGGTGGCGGCGCACAAGCGCAACCAGATCGCCGCCGACCGGCGCCGCCTGGCCACAGTGCTGTCGGAGGGCGCCGGCCCGCCGGGTGAGCTGCCGACCGGCGAGATCTCGTCGGTCACCGCCGACGACGGGGTGCGCCTGTCGTGCGAGGAGATAGAGCCGTCCCGGGGACGGGCCGCGCTCACCGTGGTGCTGGTGCACGGGTTCGCACTGGACCGCCGCACCTGGCACTTCCAGCGGCGCAGCCTGGCCGAGCTCGCCGACCCGACCGTCCGCATCGTGCTCTACGACCAGCGCAGCCACGGCCGTTCCGAACGCGCCCCCCGCGAGAGTTGCTCGATCGAGCAACTCGGGCGCGACCTCGACGCCGTGATCCGCACGCTCGCCCCCGAGGGTCCGCTGGTGCTGGTGGGCCACTCGATGGGCGGCATGACGATCATGGCGCTGGCCGAGCAGAACCCCGGGCTGTTCACCGACCGGGTCGCGGGGGTGGCGCTGGTGTCGACCTCGGCGGGGGAGGTCGGCGGCGCCGGGCTGCAGGGCGCTCTGCTGTCGCGGAACAACCCCCTGACCCGCGGCGTGGGGCTCCTCGCCAGGTTCCAGCCCAAGCTGGTGGAGGTGGTCCGCGCGGTTGCCGGCGATGTCATCTGGGCGATCACCCGCAGCTTCGCCTACGGTGACCGCAGCGTGGCGCCCTGGCTCGTCGACCTCGTCGACACGATGATCAGCACCAACGCGGTGGACGCGCTCACCGACTTCGCCGATACCGTCGGCACCCACGACCGGATCGCGGCGCTGCCCGCGCTGGCGAAGTGCGAGGTGCTCATCGCCGCAGGCGACGCCGACCGCGTCATCCCGTTCTCCCATGCCGAGCGGATCGCCGCGGAACTGCCCGACGCGACGATGGTGCAGTTCCCCGGGGTAGGTCACCTGCCGATGCTCGAGCAGCCCGTCGCGATGGACGAGGCGCTGGTGGAGCTGCTGCGCCGGAGCGCATCCCGCGTCCGGGGCGTACGTCGGCTGCGGCGCCGGGCATGACGAGGCGGCCATGAGCGCACCCGTACCCTTCGATACCGAGCTGGTTCTGCCGGAGCCCCGCGACACCGAGGCGCTCGGCGAACGGCTGGCCGTCGGCCTCGGCGCGGGCGATCTGGTGGTGTTGTCCGGGCCGCTCGGCGCGGGGAAGACGGTGTTCGTCCGCGGGCTCGCCCGGGGGCTGGGGGTGGCCGGGCCGATCACCTCGCCGACGTTCGTCATCGCCCGCGAACACCCTCCGCTGCCCGGTGGCGCCGGGGTGCCGCTGGTACACGTGGACGCCTATCGCCTGGGCGGGGCGGGGGTCGACGTGGCCGTCGAGCTCGACGATCTCGACCTCGACACCGACCTCGCCGACGCTGTGGTCGCTGTCGAGTGGGGGGAGGGCGTGGCCGAGCGACTCTCCGCGCGCCACCTCCTCGTGCGCCTCGACCGGCGCCCCGACGACGTCCGGGTGGCGGTGGTCCGCCGCGTGCGGGAAATCCTGTGATCGACACGGTGACCGCCGATGGAGGCGGTGTCGGGAGGGCGTCGCCCACCGGCGGATAGGCTCGGTCGCGTGCTCGTGCTTGCCCTGGACACCGCGACGCCCGCGGTCACCGCGGGAGTCGTTGAGCTGACCGGCGGGCTGACCGGCACCGGGCTGGTCCAACGCTCGGCCCGGGTCGCCCACGACCCCCGTAAACACGCCGAGCTGCTCATGCCCGGCGTCCTCGCCGCCTGCGCCGACGCGGCTGTGTCCCTGCAGGACATCGACGCCGTCGTCACCGGTATCGGGCCCGGACCGTTCACCGGGCTGCGGGTCGGGATGGTCACCGCCGCCGCGCTGGGCGACGCGCTCGGCATACCGGTGTACGGCGTGTGCACGCTCGACGCGATCGCCGTCGACGCCGGTCCCGGGCGCCTGCTCGTCGTCACCGACGCCCGTCGCCGGGAGGTCTACTGGGCCGCCTACGACGCCGGTCGGCGGATCGACGGGCCGCACGTCGAGGCGCCCGCGGCGCTGATCGCACGAGGCGTGGACGCCGTCGCCGCAGCGGGTGCCTCGGCCGCTGTCACAGGGTTGACCGTGCGCGAACCCGCGTCGCCCTCGCCGGCCGGGCTCGTCGCCGTCGCTGCCGCCGCGTTGCGTGCGGGAGTCGCGCCGGGCCCGCTGCAGCCGCTGTATCTGCGACGTCCGGACGCGGTTGAGCCGGGCGTCCGCAAGCCGGTGAGCACCCGATGATCGTTGCGCTGCGGGAGTCCGACGCGCCGCGATGCGCCGAGTTGGAGCGGCTGTTGTTCCCCGGCGACGACCCGTGGAGCGAGCGGGCGTTCCGTGAGGAGATCCGCGCCGGGCACTACTACCTGGCCGTGCGCGACGCCGACGAACTGGTCGGCTACGCGGGCCTCGCGTTCGTCGCCGGGCCGCCGAACGCGGAGGCGGAGGTGCACACGATCGGGGTGGACCCCGCCCACCAGCGCCGTGGGATCGGCCGCGCGCTGCTGCGCGGACTGCTCGACGTCGCCGACGTGGCGGCCGCCACGGTGTACCTGGAGGTCCGCACGGACAACGACGCTGCCAGGGCGTTGTACGAGGCCGAGGGCTTCGCCGTGGTCGGACTGCGGAAGCGCTACTACCGGCCCAGCGGCGCCGACGCCCACACGATGCGCCGGGGGCCCGCCACGTGATCGTCATCGGGATAGAGACGTCCTGCGACGAGACCGGCGTCGGGATCGTGCGCATCGACGACGGTGCCACCGTCCTGCTGGCCGACGAGGTCGCTTCGTCGGTGGAGGAGCACGCCCGCTTCGGTGGGGTCGTGCCCGAGGTCGCGTCGCGGGCACACCTGCACGCGATGGTTCCCGCCGTCCGGCGGGCGCTGGCCACCGCGGGGGTGACCGCGCGTGACATCGACGCCGTGGCGGTGACGGCGGGCCCCGGCCTCACCGGCGCGCTGCTCGTCGGTGTGGCCGCGGCCAAGGCCTACGCCGCGGCGTGGGATGTGCCGCTCTACGGCGTGAACCACCTGGCCGCGCACGTCGCCGTCGACACGCTGCAGCACGGGCCGCTCCCGCCGTGCCTCGCGCTGCTCGTCTCCGGTGGCCATTCCAGCCTGCTCGATGTGCCCGACCTCGCTGGTCCCATCACCCCGCTCGGTGCCACGATCGACGACGCGGCGGGCGAGGCGTTCGACAAGGTCGCACGGCTGCTCGGCCTGCCCTTCCCCGGCGGGCCGCACGTCGACCGGATGGCCCGCGAGGGCAACCCGAAGGCCGTCGCGTTCCCGCGTGGGCTCACCGGCCCGCGCGACGCGTCGTTCGACTTCTCCTTCTCCGGCCTCAAGACCGCCGTCGCGCGCCATGTCGAGGCGCTGGGCCGGGCGGGCACGCCGGTACCGGTGGCCGACGTGGCGGCGAGTTTCCAGGAGGCCGTGGCCGACGTGCTCACCGCGAAGGCCGTGCGGGCCGCCCGCGAGCGCGGGATGGACACGCTGCTGCTCGGTGGGGGCGTCGCCGCCAACTCGAGGCTGCGTGCGCTGGCGCTGGAACGCTGCCAGGCCGCGGGCATCACGCTGCGGGTGCCGCGGCCTGGCCTGTGCACCGACAACGGAGCGATGGTCGCCGCGCTCGGAGCGCACCTGTTGGAGGGCGGGGCCGCGGCGTCGCCCCTCGACCTCCCGGCGAACTCGTCGATGCCGGTCACCGAGGTGCTGGTCAGCTCGTCGGGTCGAGGATCGTGACGTCGGCGAGGTACCGGCGGTGGTCGGCGACCACCCTCGCCAGGGAACCGTCAGGTACTGACGAACGACAGGAGTCGCCGCTCGTCGTCGGTGAGGTGCAGGTACTGACCCTGCACC
>JBKJPD010000337.1:0-3552 GCA_046595345.1 Pseudonocardia sp. | reverse complement strand
GTCCCCGTCGACGTGGGCCACCGAGGCGTTGCGGGCCCGCGGGGTGCCGCGGGTGCACCAGTGGGCGCGCGGGGTCGACACCAGCCGCTTCACCCCGTCCAAGCGTGACGCCGGTCTTCGCGCCTCGCTGGCGCCCAAGGGTGAGCTGCTCGTCGGCTACGTCGGGCGGCTGGCGCCGGAGAAGCAGGTGGAGCGACTGGCCGTGCTCGCCGACGTCCCCGGCACGCGCCTGGTCGTGGTCGGTGACGGCCCCAGCGAGGAGCGGCTCCGCGCCGCGTTGCCGAGTGCGGCGTTCCTCGGTTTCCGCGGCGGTGACGAGCTGGCCCGGATCTACGCCTCGCTCGACGTGTTCGTGCACACCGGCCCGTCGGAGACGTTCTGCCAGGCGGTGCAGGAGGCGCTGGCGTCCGGGCTGCCGGTCGTCGCGCCGGACGCGGGCGGGCCCCGCGACCTGGTACTCCCCGGGCGTACCGGCTACCTCGTGCCGCCGCGACCCGACGGCGCCGACGCCGACGACCCGGCGTCCGTCGCGGCCGACGACCAGCTCCGGGCGGCGGTCCAGGCACTGGCCGACGGTCCGCTGCGTGCCCGGTTCGGGTCGGCGGCGCGGAAGTCGGTGCTGCGCAAGACCTGGTCCACGGTCTGTGACGAGCTGCTCGCGCACTACGCCGAGGTGATCGGGACCGCTGCGGCCGCGCGGGCCGCCTGAGCACGTCGCCAGGGATGAGGGACCGAGACGTGCGCATCGTCCAGCTGGCCAACTTCTACGGTCCGGGCTCCGCCGGCCTGCGCACCGCCCTGCACCATCTCGGGTCGGGCTACGCCGGGCGCGGGTCGCGTCCTGAGCAGCGGCAGGAACTCATCGCATCCGCCCGGGCCGGGCCGTCGCCCGGACGGTAAATCGAACGAGACCATGGCCGGCGGCGTAGCGTTCGGTGCAGGCCGGGAGCGCGTTCCCCGCACCACAGGCACCGACCGGCCATGCCCGCAGACGAGCGCACCGAGGAGACACGTGAGTCGCGCCGACCTGGACAAGAACCCACACGACGTCGCTGCGATGTTCGACGGCGTCGCGCGACGCTACGACCTGACGAACACCGTGCTCACCGCCGGGCAGGACCGCCGCTGGCGCACCCTGACCCGTGAGGCCCTGGGCCTGCGGCCCGGCGAGCGGGTGCTCGACCTCGCGGCAGGCACCGCGGTGTCCACCGTCGAGCTCGCGCGGTCGGGCGCGTGGTGCGTCGCGGCCGACTTCTCCATCGGGATGTTGCGCGCCGGTGCCCGCCGTGAGGTGCCCAAGGTCGCCGCCGACGCACTGGCCCTGCCCTTCGCCGACGGCGTGTTCGACGCGGTGACGATCTCGTTCGGGCTGCGCAACGTCGCCGATCCGGACGTCGCACTTGCCGAGTTGGCGCGTGTCACCCGACCCGGCGGACGCCTGGTGGTGTGCGAGTTCGGCCGCCCGACGTGGGCGCCGTTCCGGGCCGCCTACTACCTGGGGCTCGAACGGGTGCTGCCCGCGATCGCGGAGCGGGTGTCGAGCAACGCCGAGGCGTACATCTACCTCGGCGAGTCGATCCGGGACTGGTCCCCACAACCGGACCTGGCACAGCGCATCGCGAAGGCGGGCTGGGTCGACGTTGCCTGGCGCGACCTGACCGGTGGCGCCGTCGCGCTGCACCGGGCCCGCCGATCCTGACTGTCGGCCCCCCGCGCCGCGCTGCCCGTGAGCAGGGCGCTTAGACTCCTGCGGACTTCGTGAATCAGTTCACAAGGAGGCGCATGGCCGCGACCGAACCATCACCGCGGCCGTCGGCTGTCAGCTCATCGGCCACCCGACCGTCATCTGTTACGGGCGCCACCTCAGGTGGCCCGCGCTGGACCCCGTGCAGGACACTGGTGAGGCCGGATGCGGTTGTGTTCGGGTGACGCGATGGCTGTGTAGTTAGGCATGCCTGGGTCCCGCCGGGGCCGGGTTCCGACCTAGGGTCGCGGCCGCCGGTAGACGAATCGATGACGAGGGTGAACGGATGCTCGATCCTTACCTCCCGCTGGTGCTGATGTTCGCACTGGCCGGTGCGTTCGCGCTGTTCTCGGTGGCTTCCGCGCCCTTGATCGGGCCGCGCCGCTACAACCGGGCCAAGCTCGACGCCTACGAGTGCGGCATCGAGCCCTCGCCCCAGCCCGTCGTGGGCGGCGGCCGGATGCCTGTCGCCTACTACCTCACCGCGATGCTGTTCATCCTGTTCGACATCGAGATGGTCTTCCTCTACCCGTTTGCGGTGAGCGCGGACGCGTTGGGCCTGTTCGGGCTGGTGGAGATCGTCATGTTCATCGTCACCGTGGGCTTCGCGTATGCGTACGTGTGGCGGCGCGGCGGCTTGGATTGGAACTGACATGGGTCTCGAAGAGAACCTTCCCAGCGGTGTACTGCTGACCAGCGTCGAGAAGCTGGTCAACTGGACCCGCAAGTCCTCGCTGTGGCCCGCCGCCTTCGGGCTGGCGTGCTGCGCGATCGAGATGATGACCACCGGTGGTCCGCGCTACGACCTTGCGCGCTTCGGCATGGAGGTCTTCCGCGGCTCACCGCGCCAGGCAGATCTCATGATCGTCGCCGGCCGGGTGAGCAACAAGATGGCTCCGGTGCTGCGCCAGATCTACGACCAGATGCCCGAGCCGCGCTGGGTGCTCGCGATGGGCGTGTGCGCGTCGTCGGGCGGCATGTTCAACAACTACGCCGTCGTGCAGGGTGTGGACCACGTGGTGCCGGTGGACATCTACCTGCCCGGCTGCCCGCCCCGCCCGGAGATGCTCATCGACGCCATCCTCAAGCTGCACGCCAAGATTCTCGACGATCCGATGGGTCCGAAGCGGGCCGCGGAGTGGGGCGACCGGCGCACCGAGCTCGTCGCGTCGTCGGTCAAGTACGGGAAGAAGCTGTGACCGGTCAGATCTCGACCCCGGCCCCGGCCTCGACCCCGACCTCGGGGGCCGCCTCGGCCGAGGTTGCCGGTCGGCAACTGCTGCCGCTGGCAGCGGCCCCCTCCACCGGGCACGGTTCGCTCGGCATGTTCGGCGCCCACGACTCGGGCGACACCTCCGGTTACGGCGGGCTGGTCTCCACTCCGTACATCCCGCAGCCCAGCGTCCGGCCCTACGGTGGCTGGTTCGACGAAGTCGCGGACGAGCTCGTCGAGGCCCTCGGTCGGCGCGGCGTCCCGACCGCGGCGATCTACCAGACCACCGTCGCGCACCGGGAGATCACCTTCTACGTGTCCCGCGAACACCTCACCGGGGTGCTCTGGGCTTTACGCGACGAACCGCAGTTGCGGTTCGAACTGGCCTCCTCCATCAGCGGGGTCGACTACGGGGCCGGGGTGCCCCAGCGGTTGCATGCGGTCTACCACCTCACTTCGATGACGTGGCGTCGCCGGATCCGGCTCGAGGTCTGCGTCGACGTCACCGATCCGCACCTGCCGAGCGCAGTGGAGATGTACCCGACCGCGGACTGGCAGGAGCGGGAGGCCTACGACATGTTCGGGCTGGTCTTCG
>JBKJPD010000045.1:0-4850 GCA_046595345.1 Pseudonocardia sp. | reverse complement strand
GTCTACATCCAGGGTCACGCCTCCCCCGGCATCTACGCCCGCGCCTACCTGGAGGGTCGCCTCACCGAGGACCGCCTCGACGGGTTCCGCCAGGAGCTCTCCCACGGCGGGCCGGGTCGCGGCCTGCCCTCCTACCCGCACCCACGCCTGATGCCGGACTTCTGGGAGTTCCCCACCGTCTCGATGGGGCTCGGCCCGATGAACGCCATCATGCAGGCCCGGTACAACCGCTACCTCGACGCCCGCGGCTTCAACGACGCCAAGGGCGACGCGCGCGGCGACCAGCACGTATGGGCGTTCCTCGGCGACGGCGAGATGGACGAGCCGGAGTCCCGCGGCCAGATCCAGATCGCGGCCACCGAGGGCCTGGACAACCTCACGTTCGTCGTCAACTGCAACCTGCAGCGCCTCGACGGTCCGGTCCGCGGCAACGGCAAGATCATCCAGGAGCTGGAGTCGTTCTTCCGCGGCGCCGGCTGGAACGTCATCAAGGTGATCTGGGGCCGGGAGTGGGACGCCCTGCTGCACGCCGACCGCGACGGCGCGCTGATCAACCTCATGAACACCACCCCTGACGGGGACTACCAGACCTACAAGGCCAACGACGGCGCGTTCGTCCGCGAACACTTCTTCGGCCGCGACCCGCGCACCAAAGAGCTGGTGGCACCGCTGTCCGACGCCGACATCTGGAACCTCAAGCGCGGAGGGCACGACTACCGCAAGGTCCACGCGGCCTACGCGGCGGCGCTGGAGCACCACGGCCAGCCCACCGTCATCCTGGCCAAGACGATCAAGGGCTATGCCCTCGGCTCACACTTCGCCGGCCGCAATGCCACACATCAGATGAAGAAGCTCTCACTCGAGGACCTCAAACAGTTCCGCGACGAGCAGCGCATCCCGATCTCCGACGCCGTGCTGGAGGCGAACCCCTACCTGCCCCCCTACTACCACCCCGGCGAAGACGCCCCGGAGATCCAGTACCTGCGTGAGCGGCGCCGGGTGCTCGGTGGCCCGGTGCCGTCGCGCAAGGTCGCGGCGAAGCCGCTGGTGCTGCCCGGCGACCGGGTCTACGACATCATCCGCAACGGCTCTGGCAAGCAGGAGGTCGCCACGACGCAGGCGTTCGTGCGGCTGCTGCGCGAGCTGGTGAAGGACCCCGAGATCGGGGGCCGGTTCGTCCCGATCATCCCGGACGAGGCCCGCACGTTCGGGATGGACTCGATGTTCCCGACGCAGAAGATCTACAACCCGAACGGGCAGCAGTACACCTCGGTCGACGCCTCGCTGATGCTCGCCTACCGCGAGTCGGAGACGGGCCAACTGCTGCACGAGGGCATCAACGAGGCGGGCTCGGTGGGCTCGTTCACCGCGGTCGGCACGTCCTACGCCACCCACGGCCAGGCGATGATCCCGGTCTACGTCTTCTACTCGATGTTCGGCTTCCAGCGCACGGGTGACTCGATCTGGGCCGCCGCCGACCAGATGGCCCGCGGCTTCCTCATCGGGGCCACGGCGGGGCGCACCACCCTCACCGGCGAAGGACTGCAGCACAACGACGGTCACTCGCTGTTGCTCGCTGCCACCAACCCGGCGGTACTCGCCTACGACCCGGCGTTCTCCTATGAGATCGCACACATCGTCAAGGACGGGCTGCGCCGGATGTTCGGGGAGGCTTCGCCCGACGGCTCCGGGACTCTCGGGGGCGAGAACGTCATCTACTACCTGACGGTCTACAACGACCCCTACGTCCAGCCCGCCGAGCCCGCGGGACTCGACGTCGAGGGCGTGCTGCGCGGGATCTACCGCTACGCCGGTTCACCGCGTGAGGAAGGCCCGCAGGTTCGTCTGCTGGCCTCCGGCGTCGCGGTGCCGTGGGCGCTGCGGGCCCGCGACATGCTCGCCGATCAGTGGGGCGTGGGCGCCGAGGTGTGGTCGGTGACGTCGTGGGGTGAGCTGCGCCGCGACGGGGTGGAGGCCGAGCGGCACAACCTCCTGCGCCCCGAGGACAACCCGGTAGTCCCCTACGTGACCCACGCCCTGGGTCGCACGGGCACGACTGCGGGGGCACCGGTGGTCGCCGTGTCGGACTGGATGCGGGCCGTGCCCGACCTGATCCGCCAGTGGGTGCCCGCGCCGTACACGACGC
Source organism: Pseudonocardia sp. (assembly GCA_046595345.1). Classification (GTDB taxonomy): domain Bacteria; phylum Actinomycetota; class Actinomycetes; order Mycobacteriales; family Pseudonocardiaceae; genus Pseudonocardia. Next base: position 2,704 of record JBKJPD010000045.1, on the reverse strand, counting down.
TGGGTACCGACGGGTTCGGCCTGTCCGACACCCGCCCGGCCGTGCGACGGCACTTCAACGTCGACGCCGAGTCCATCACGGTTGCGGCACTACAGGCCCTCGCGGCCCGCGGCGAGTTCGACCGCGGCGTCGCGGCGGAAGCCGCCGCGAAGTACCGGATCGACGACCCACAGGCTGCCGGCCCGCAGACCAGCGATGGCGGCGCCGCGTAGCCACACCACCCGGGCGCCGCACGAACGAACGGCACTCTCGTCGGAATTTCGCGACGAGAGTGCCGTTCGTTTTTCGCGAATGCGAACCGTGCGTCACGAACCGGTCAATTGGGTCTCGGCAGGGCGGCGTCTTCGCGATACGCTCCCAGCGACGCCTACCTCGCCTGACCGCGAAATCGGTGTCCCACCCAGGGCGCGGACCGTAGCGGCCGGGCGGCGCGTTGCCGGGGGCGAGTGCCCCGGCACCAGGTACGAGGGAGCACGAATGGCAGAGGGCACCGTCAAGTGGTTCAACAGCGAGAAAGGCTACGGCTTCCTCGCTCCCGACGGTGGTGGCGCGGATGTGTTCGTGCACTACTCCGCGATCCAGTCAAACGGTTACAAGAGCCTCGATGAGGGCCAGCGCGTGTCGTTCGACATCGAGCAGGGCCAGAAGGGGCCGCAGGCCATGAAGGTCGAGTCGCTCGGCTGAGCACCGCACACCGGATTCCGGTCGCTCCGGGCGATCCTCGGTTGATGTCGCCGACGTGAGCTGATCACCCCACTGTTGTGATCAGCCAAGAGTCGCGTGCATCTCCCAGACGAGCACCTCAGCCCCGTCCGCCCCCGCAGTGACCCGCTGACCGTCACCGACGGTGATGCGGGCCGTGTCCCCGGTGCCCAGGACACCCGCGCCCTCGAGGTCCACCGAGCCGCGGGCCACGAACAGGTGTGCCAGCGGGGCGGTCGGCACCGTCGTGGCCGTACCGGGGCGCAGCCGCGCCACGTACAGCGCAGCGTGCTTCTGGTGGATGGAGACGGCCCGCTCGTCGCGGTGCTTCGGCATGCCCGAGGCCACCACCACGAGCTCCCCGGAATCCAGCGTGTCGCCGATGTCGAGTTGCTCGTAGCCGGGCGTGACGTGGTCGGTATCGGGCACCACCCACATCTGGACGAAATGCACGTCCTCGTCGTGGGTCGGCTCCATGGGGTCCAGGCGCCGCCCGGTGTCGGTGCGCGCTCCGGGGTCGCTCCGCGCGGAGTTCTTCTCCGAGTGCAGGATCCCGCTGCCCGCGGTCATCCGCTGCGCGAGCCCCGGATGGATGAGACCGCTGTGACCGGTGGAGTCCTGGTGCACGAGCGAGCCCGCCAGCACCCAGGTGATGATCTCCATGTCGCGGTGCGGGTGGGTCTCGAAGCCGCTGCCGGCCGCCACCACGTCGTCATTACTGACCATCAGCAGGCCGAAGTGGGTGTTCGCGGGGTCGTAGTGCCCGCCGAAAGAGAAGCTGTGACGGGAGTCCAGCCAGTCGATCCTCGTGTGAAACCGCTCGCCCGACCGCCGGACGTCGACCGTGGGGCCGAGGGTGGTGCGTGTCATGGCGAGCCTCCCGGTTCGGTAGTTGCCCATACAACGATATCGTCCGAGGTGCTGTTCCCGGCCCCGTGCCATGCTGCCCGACGTGACCCGCTCGGACGCGAAAGGGCCCGTACCGGCCGCCGTGTCCGCCGCGACGCTGCGCCGCCTGGAGCTCGCCGCGGGCGGACTGGCCTCGGTGTGCCTCGCCGCGATGGACGAGCACCAACCATGGTTCGCCCAGCTGTCCGCCGACCAGCGAGCCGGCGTATTGCTGGTGACCCAGACCGGTGTCGCCAACTTCGTGGCCTGGCTCTCCGAGCGCGGCGAGACGATCCGGCTCACCGCCGAGGCGTTCCGCATCGCGCCGCGCGACCTGGCGCGGCGGCTGAGCCTGCGCCAGACCGTGGATCTCGTGCGCATCGCCACCGACGTGTTCGAACGCCACCTGCCCCCGCTCGCCGCCGACGAGGCCGAGCGCCGGATGCTGGTCGAGTCCGTCCTGCGGTACGGCCGGGAGATCGCGTTCGCGGCCGCCACCGTCTACGCGGGCGCCGCCGAGACCCGCGGCGCCTGGGACGCCCGGCAGGAGGCGCTCGTCGTCGACGCCGTCGTGCGCGGGGAGACCGACGACGCGCTGGTCTCGCGGGCATCGGCACTGGGCTGGGACCCGGCCACCGCGGTGCGGGTGGTCGCCGGAAGCCCGTCGGCCACCGCACCCGAAGGGCCGGGCGAACTGCACATGGAGGCCGGTCGGACCGGCCGTTCGGTGCTCGTCGGGGTGCAGGGCAGCAGGCAGATCGTACTGGTGTCCGAGCCGTGTACCCCGCCGCGAGCGGGCGACGCCACGTTGATCGGGCGGCTCGCCGACGGCTTCGGCCCGGGCCCGGTGGTCGTCGGCCCGGTCGCCCCCGATCTCGCGGCTGCACACACCAGCGCCCGCGAGGCACTGGCCGGGCTGCGGGCGGTCCCCGGCTGGCCCGACGCCCCACGCCCAGTCGCCTCCGACGACCTGCTCCCGGAACGGGCCCTGGCCGGCGACATGGCGGCGCACCGCAGGCTGGTGGAGGCCGTAGTCACGCCGCTGGAGGCGGCGGGCGGCGAGCTTCTCCGGACGCTGGCGACCTACCTGGAGGGCGGTGGGGCCCTCGAGTCC
>JBKJPD010000447.1:0-7423 GCA_046595345.1 Pseudonocardia sp. | reverse complement strand
GGGGGGGGGAGGGGCGGGAGGGGGGGGGGGGGAAGAACGCCAGGGGGGTAGCGCCGCTGTTGGGGGGAAAGAAGTCGGTGCCGCCGAACGGGTCGTTCGGATTGCCGTTGCCCTGGTTCGGCGGGTTGAGCCCGCCGCCGTTGCTATTCGTCGTGGATGGTGCACCGGTCGACGGGGTCCTGGTCGACGACGGCGTGCCCGACCGGGTCGGCGCGCCCGATCCGGTCGACCCGGTCGAATCGCTCGACCCGGTCGGATCGCTCGACTCGGCGGCGAGCGCCCGGCCCAACGGCACGAACTTCGAGAACTGTTCCTTCGGTGTCCCGCGCAGTGCGTCGTCCATGTAGTCCTTCCAGATCGACCCGGGCAGCATGCGCCCGTACACGGGCCGACCTGAGGAGTCCTTGATCGCATCGCTCTGGTCGCTGCCCACCCAGACGGAGGTGGAGATCGACGGGGTGAAGCCGACCATCCAGGCGTCCTTGTTCTGATTGTTGCTACCCGGAAGCTGCACGGTGCCCGTCTTCGCGCCCACCGGTCGGCTGTCGGCGAGCGCGATACTCGAGGACTGTGCGACGTTCAGCATTGACTCGGTGACGTTGCGCGCCACCTGCTGCGGAACCTCCGGCGCCCCGGCGGCCTCGGGCTGGGTTCGGTCGATCAGGACCCGCCCGTCCGCGGCCACGACCTTGGACACGATGTAGGGGTCGTGGCGCTGACCGTCATCGGCGAACGTGGCGAAGGCCGCTGCCATGTCGAGCGGGTGTACCTCCTGATCACCCAGCGCGATACCGCCGCTCGCCTGCCGGACGAGCACGTCCTTCGGGATACCCGCGGCATGCGCGGCGTCAATGACATTCTGCGGCCCCACGTCGATCGCGAGCCGGTAGAAAACCGTGTTGACCGACTTCGTCATGGCCGTCATGAGCGTGCATTGGGTACCGCAGTCCGAGGAGTCCCCGGAGTTGTTGATCTTCTTGTCGCCGAGACCCGGGAAAGTCTGGCCCGAGGTGCCGTCGTAGGTGGAGCCGAGGCCGATCGAGGGATCGCTCTGAAGCGCGGCGGAGAGCACGAAGGGCTTGAAGGAGGAACCGGGCTGCCGCAGGGACTCGGCGTAGTCCTGGCCCAGCCCGGCGGACCCGCCGTAGTACGCGATGATCGCACCGGTCCGCACGTCAACCGAGGTCAACGCCGTGCGCAGGTTGTCGGGCTGGCTCTTCATCACCTTGTTGACGGCGTCGACGGCATCCTTCTGCTTGTCAGATTGAACCGTCGTCGTGACCATCAGACCCAGAGTGTTGATCTGATCCTCGTCGATGCCCTTCGCGTCCAGTTCTGCGCGAGCCCTGTCGTAGATGTGGTAGCGGTCGTCGTCGGGCACACCGGTCAGCGTGGGAGCCACGGCCAGCCAGGTGGTGGGGAACGTCAGCTTCGCGCGCTCGGCCGGGGTGAGCCACTTCTTGTCGGTCATCTGGTCGACGACGAACGTCCACCGGCGCTTGGCCTGGTCGAGGTTCTTCGCGGGATCCCACTTGGACGGCGCCTGGATGACTCCGGCGAGCATCGCGCCCTCGGAGACCGTCAGGTCCTCGACGTTCTTCGCGAAGTAGGCCTGGCTCGCCGCCTGGATGCCGTAGGAGCCGCGGCCGAGATAGATGGTGTTGAGGTAGTTCTCCAAGATCTGGTCCTTGGTCTGCTCGCGGGAGATCTTCACCGCGAGCACGACCTCCTTGTACTTGCGCCACAGGGTGGCGTCGGTCTGGTTGGTGGACACCTTGACGTACTGCTGTGTGATGGTCGAACCGCCGCCGACACCGCCGGTGAGCTGGCTGTAGACCGCCCGCGCAATGCCGGTGATGTCGAACCCGGGGTTCGAGTAGAAGGTGCTGTCCTCGGCGGCCAGCACCGCGTTCTTGACCTGCTGGGGCACCTTGTCGAGGGTGACCTTGACCCGGTTCTCGTTATTCGGACGCACGGTGGCCAGCGGCGTGCCGTCGGCGAAGGTGAACGTGGCCACCTGGTTGATCGCATCGTCGGCCGTGGGCACCGGGAAGATGAACCACCCGACGACGAACGCCAGGAACGGCCCGATCAGCACGATCGCGAGCAGTCCGAGCAACCACAGTCGGGCCCGTTGCCACCTGGTGCGGGCTCCCACCTTCTTCTGGGCGCCCGCTCCGCCCGGCTCCGCGACCGCAACGGAACCCGCCTTCGCCACGGAGGTGGCGCCGGTCTCGTCGTGGGTGAGCAGTGGCATCTCACCGGAGGAGTAGGGAGCCCCACCGGGGGAGAATCCGGCCGGCGCGGGACCGGGGGGCCGTTGTCGCTGCGGCGCCCGGCCGTCCGGCGGCCGCGGGACCGGTGGGCGTCCTGCAGCTGCGGGGATGCCCGGACCGGGACGCTGCGGATTCTGCGGATTCTGCGGATGCGAGGGGCGCTGGGGCGGGTTCGGACGGGCAGCGGACGGTCCAGGGACCGGGCGCCCGGCCGCGTCGAACCGCGGGTCGTTGCGCTCGTTCACCGTTCTCCTTCACTGGGTCGGACGCGGCCGGTCACTCGGCCGCGGTCCTGCGTCGATCCGTTCGGCGGCGGATTCCGCTTTTCGGACCCCCTTCCAGGGTGTCCTCCACGCCGGTACCCATGACGTACGACAGCACCAGGTGGTTCCATCTGCACGTGCGGCAGACCTCCACCACGTACACGGAGAAGTCGGCGTGCGATTTCGCGAGCTGCTCGATCTCCGCGGGCAACCGAGCCGAACCCCCGGCGTGCCGCAGCGAGTCACCGAAGATCCACGAGACGAGCGTGAGCTGTTCCTTGCGGCAGACCGGGCAGGTCTGGTCGCTCGGCTCACCGTGAAATCGTGCGGCGCGAAGCAGGTACGGGCCCGCATCGCGGACCGCGTCCACTCCGACCCGACCCGAGTGGACGTCGGCGAGCAGGGCCCGGCGCCGTAACGCGTAGTCGACCACCTGCCGCTGGGTACGCACCCGATCAGGGTACGCGCGGACTCCTCATCATCTATCGGAACGTCCTCGCTGGTGTCGTCGCCGTCGAGTGACGCCGGTCTCTGCAACGAGCGAAGATGTATCGGTTCGATATAGTGATGTCATCCATCGGCTAGACTGGTCAAAAGGGGGTCACGGTGCTGGAGCTGGCGATCCTCGGCCTGCTCCACGAGGCGCCCGTGCACGGTTACGAGCTGCGTAAGCAGCTGGGGCTGCGCCTCGGGGGCTTCCGGGTCTTCTCCTTCGGGTCGCTGTATCCGGCCCTGCGCCGGTTGACCAGGGCCGGCCTGATCGTCGAAGACCCCGAACAGCAGCCGGAGGCGGGTAGCTGGTCCCGGCGGGGCCGGCGGGTCTACCGCATCACGGCCGAGGGCAAGGAACGACTCGCCGAACTGCTGACCGAATCCGGTCCGCGGACCTGGGACGACGAAAGCTTCGGCGTCCACCTCGCGTTCTTCTCCCGCACTCCCGCAGACGCCCGGATGCGCATCCTGGAAGGTCGCAGGCGCGCGGTGGAGGAACGCCACGAAGGACTGCGCTCGACGCTCAGCCGGGCCGGGGAGCAGATCGACCGTTATACCCGCCAGCTCCACCAGCTCGGGCTCGACACATGCGAGCGCGAGGTCCGTTGGCTCAACGAACTGATCGAGCATGAACGTGCGGAACAGAGCAGCGCCGCCGGACATGACCCAGGAACAGGAACTACACAGACATGAGAAGGAGCCGGCCATGAGTCAGGTCCGTGTCGCCGTCGTCGGTGTCGGCAACTGCGCAGCGTCGCTGGTGCAGGGCGTGCACTACTACGCGGATGCCGATCCGGCAGCGCGCGTCCCCGGGCTGATGCACGTGGACTTCGGCGGTTACCACGTCCGCGACATCACGTTCGTCGCCGCGTTCGACGTTGACGCCAAGAAGGTCGGTCGCGACCTCTCCGAAGCCATCGGCGCCAGCCAGAACAACACCATCAAGATCGCCGATGTGCCACCGTTGGACGTACCGGTGCAGCGCGGCCACACCCTCGACGGGCTGGGCCGGTTCTATCGCGAGACGATCACCGAGTCCGATGAGCACCCGGTCGACGTCGCGCAGGTGCTACGCGACACCCGGGCCGACGTGCTCGTCTCCTACCTCCCCGTCGGCAGCGAAGCCGCCGACCGCTTCTACGCCCAGGCCGCGATCGACGCGAAGGTGGCGTTCGTCAACGCGCTACCGGTGTTCATCGCCTCCGACCCGGTGTGGGCCGAGAAGTTCCGCGATGCGGGCGTACCGATCGTCGGTGACGACATCAAGAGTCAGGTCGGCGCCACGATCACGCACCGGGTGCTCGCCAAGCTCTTCGAGGACCGTGGCGTCCAGCTCGACCGCACGATGCAGCTCAACGTCGGCGGCAACATGGACTTCATGAACATGAAGGAGCTCGACCGGCTGGAGTCGAAGAAGGTCTCCAAGACCCAGTCGGTCACCTCCCAGATCGACCGTGACATGGGCAAGGACAACGTCCACATCGGCCCGTCGGACTACGTGCCGTGGCTCGACGACCGCAAGTGGGCCTACGTGCGCCTCGAGGGCCGCGCCTTCGGTGACGTGCCGCTGAGCCTGGAGTACAAGCTCGAGGTCTGGGACTCGCCCAACTCGGCCGGCATCATCATCGACGCCGTGCGGGCCGCGAAGATCGCGCTCGACCGAGGCATCGGCGGGCCGCTCCTGTCGGCGTCGAGCTACTTCATGAAGTCGCCGCCCGAGCAGTACAGCGACGACGAGGCCCGGATCGCCGTCGAGGAGTTCATCCGCGGCGAGCGGAAGATCTGACCTTCCGGGACACCGGCCGCCGGCCCCGGGTCTTGGCACCTGCCACACCCGGGGTCGGCGGCTTCGTGTCCGAGATTTCGACAGCCGAGCAACCACGGCAGCCCGGCGCAGGTGTCGGTCCTGAACGACATGACGTTCACTCCGCGCGCAGGCGCTGACCGTGACGTACGGGCGCCGCATCGGCGACGCACGGACCCGCGTTCCCGCGTAAGGTCAGGGGCCGTGGACGATCAACTGAGCCTCCGATGACCGGCGGGGTCCGGCCGCTGGCGCTGGTCACCGGGGCATCGCGCGGCATCGGCGCCGCCGTCGCCCGCGCGCTCGCCCCCCGCTACGACGTCCTGCTCGGCGGCCGGGACGCCGACGCGCTGCAGAAGGTGGCGGCCGAACTGCCCGGCTCCCGCCCGTGGCCGGTCGACCTCACCGACACCGACGCGGTCAGCGAGGCCGCAGGCGGTATCGAGTGGCTCGACGTGCTCGTGCACTCCGCGGGTGTCTGCATCCTCGGCACGGTCGCCGACACCTCCGCGGCCACCTGGCGCCGACAGTTCGACGTCAACGTCGTCGCCGTCGCCGAGCTGACCCGGCTGCTCCTGCCCGCGCTCCGCGCGGCCCGCGGCCGGGTCGTGCTGATGAACTCCGGCGCAGGCCTCACCGCCCGCCCCGGCCGGGCGTCGTATGCGGCCAGCAAGTTCGCGCTTCGCGCCTTCGCCGACGCCCTGCGGGCCGAGGAGGTCGAGCATGGCGTGCGCGTCACGTCGGTCCATCCCGGACGGGTCGATACCGACATGCAACGCGCCGTGGTCGAGCACGATGGCGGCGTGTACCGCGCCGAGTCCTATCTCCGGGCCGAATCCGTCGCGGGCGCCGTCCTGCTCGCCGTCACCGCACCTGACGACGTCGCCCTCACCGAACTGATGCTTCGCCCAGCCGGAAGCTGAGGTACCCGTCGGGCCGGCGTCCACCGCCCGGGAGCGCGAACCCGGGCGGAGGACGGCAATGCGAGGCAGACCTCCGCAACCCGATCCGGGACGCCCGGGGCGGTTGGATCGGACAGGTAAGCTCCCTGCATGCTCGACCCGGAGTCGGTGGATCTCGACATGCTGTGTGCCGCCCTCGACGATCACACGATCGGAACGTCCTGGTGGCTCGAACCCGGCACAGGACAGCTCCGCGCGCTCGTCGACGGAGTGGACATCGAATCGATCGGCGACCTGCACGACGGTGGATGGCGGCGGATCCGGCCCACCGAGGCCCGCGAGAGCTACCGCGACATGGCCGAGTTCGTCGCCGCCGTGCACCACCGGCGCGCCTCGGACCTGCTGGATCGGGCCATCACCGGGCGGGGGGCGTTCCGCCGGTTCAAGGACACCCTGTTCGAGTTTCCCGAGCTGCGCGACCAGTGGTTCCGCTACCGCAACGCCCGGTCGCGCCGGCGCGGGCTGGGCTGGCTCGCCGAGGAAGGTCTGATCTCCCGCGCGGACGCTGAGCGCGCCGCCGCCCGCCATCCCGATCCCACGCAGGAGGACGAGGACGTCCCGGCCGCGGTCGCCGTCGACCTGGGCATCCTCTACGGCGACCGGCTGGAGAAGGTGCTGCTGTTCGGTTCCTGGGTGCACTCCGAAGGCCCGGGGGAAGTCGATCTCGAACTGCTCGTGGTCCTCAAAGACCTGCGGTCCCCGTGGGAGGAGTTGCACCGGATGGACGAGGTGCTGTGGCGCCATGCCGAGAGCTCGGCGCTCGCGATCACCGCGCTCCCGGTGAGCGCCGCCGAGCTTGCGAAACCCCGCACCCCCACGCTGCTGCGCGCCGCGGCCGAAGCCGTTCTGGTCGCATGAGCACAGGAATCGCCCGGGCGCGCGAAGAGTTGTTCGCGGCGCACCTGCTCAGTACCACGGGGTTCGCCGCTCAGGCGGTCGTGCAGGCGTTCCGGGCCGCGGTCAGCGGGGCGGAGGCGGCGCTACTGCTGCTCGACCGGGCTCCCGGACCGGACCAGGCCGCGGTCGTCGCCGCCTTCCTGCGTCACGTCATCCGGGAACGTGGGCTGCACCCGGACGCCGGCAGGCTGCTGCGCTCGCTGCACAACCGCGCCGCGCAGGCCAACGCCGACGCCGACGTCCCCCAGGCCGAGGCCCCGCTCGCCATCGCCGACGCCACGACGGTCGTCGACCTGGTGGCCACCTGGATCGACAAGTCCGAGCGGGTTGCGGGCGAGCGGCCCAACACCGGCCGCCCGCCGTCGAAACGTCGGCGCTGACCCCGACCGGGCCTAGTGCGGCGCCGCGGATGTCCTTCGGGGGTTCATGCGGCTCGGAGGAGCTTGGCGTCGGAGGTCCAGCGGAAGCCGGCTCGCCTGGCAAGGGGCGTAGGTCACGGTGATCCGCGGGTGCTCGGCGATCCCGTAGCCCGGTGGGCGACCCGAGCGGGGCCGGTCGAACAACCCGGGCATCCCTTCCCGGCGGAACCGCCGGCGCCACTTGCGGACGGTGTCCACCCGACCCGCAGGTCGCGGGCGATCGCCGCGTTGGCCTCGCCGCGCCGAGCCGCCAGCACGATCCTGGCGACGGCGTCTCCCACAGTTGACGTCTTCGCTACTGGTCCGTGCC
>JBKJPD010000528.1:0-8286 GCA_046595345.1 Pseudonocardia sp. | reverse complement strand
ACCGCATCGAGATCCCCGACGACGGGGACGCCCTCGATCGTCGCTGTTCCTCCCGGGCCGGCGCCCGTGGGGGTGCAGGCGCCGGTGACGTGCCACCCGAAATGCAGGTCGCGCTGGGTCCGGAGGATGAGGTCCGCGACGGCCGCCTCGCTGCCGACCGCGAGCACTGGGAGCATGCACCGCCGGTCGCGGCGCGCCCGGTGCAGGAGTTTGCGCATGACGTAGCGGGATTGGAAGCACAGCACCCCACACAGCGGGATCACCCCGAACACCCACACCCGAACCGACTCGACCTGCAGGGCGAGGCCGCCGAGGCCGAGGACGACTGCGCTGCCCGCGAACGACTGGTAGATCCGCTTGAGTTCTTCGACGCCGTTGCCCAGGACGCGTCCGTCCCACGCCCTGACCAGGACCAGGGCGAGGACCATGAGGACGCCGGCGATCGCCCCGATCACGACCCGTAACTCGTCGGCAGCGCTGCCTGCGCCGAGCCGGACGGCAACGCCGACCGCGACGCAGAAGGACACGATCACGAGGTCGGCGACCACCACCGCGGTGGTGTAGCGCCGCTGCCACCGCTCGAACGGCGCCGCTTCGGCAGCAGGCGATGCCCCTGGCGATGCGGTGGGACCCCTGCCCGCCCGGGGTGTGGGGATCGACGTGAGGATCAGCTCAGGTGCTCGACGGGCACCATCCACATCGGAGTTCGTGCTCATTTAAGAGTCCCTTAAGTTTCACGGCAAGCGTGATGACTGTCCGATGTCCCTTGCGTCGGCGGGGAGCCTGCAAGCCAGTCACTCGGTCGAGTCACATGTCAGTCACCGCTTCGTCCCCGCGGCTGGACCTGTTACATGATCCGCCCGGATGCGGAACGGCCTCATCAGAAGTGTTGAAGCAGGCGCCCCGCTGTAACGCCGACGCGGTCAAGTCTGAAGAACCGGATGCCGCGACCACCTGTCACGGCCTTGAACGAGGCGGGGTCACAGAATCATGACGAGTCAGGGTCCGCAGCCACCCACCGTCCCGAGTGAAGCTCGGGACAGCGTGAACCTACTGTTCGGCGGCGGCTTCGGTCAGCGGCCGGCCCAGCCCGCTGCGCCACCGCGGCCACGACGGGGCCGGCGCATCGCCGCGATCGTCGGGGCGGTGGCGTTCCTGCTGCTCGGCGGGCTCTTCGTGCTCTCCGAGAGCCTCGGCAACAACGTGCAGCGGGTGCCGAACGTGTTCGGGCCTATCGACGCCAACACCCGGCCGGCGGCCAGTGAGGCGCTGACGTTCCTGGTGGTCGGCACCGACTCCCGCTTCAACGGGCCCATCACGGGCACGAACGCCGCCTCCAGCCTCGACGCAGCCGCGCAGCGCAGCGACGTCTTCATGGTGGCCCGGATCACCCCGGATCGCACGCAGGCTGATGTGGTGTCGATCCGGCGGGACAGCTGGGTCGACATCCCCGGCCGCGGAATGGACAGGATCAACGCCGCCTATATGTTCGGTGGCCCGTCCCTGCTGGTCCAGACGGTCGAGAACCTCACGAAGCTGCGCATCGACCACTTCGCCGTGATTGATTTCGCCGGGTTCCAGTCCATGGTCGATTCGGTCGGCGGCATCGACGTCGACATCTCGGCGGCGAGCAGCAACGCGGGCGTTAATTTCCGTCAGGGCGTCAACCAGCTCGACGGCGCCGCGGCATCCGCCTACGTGGCGCAGCGGCCCGGCCTGCCGGAGGGAGACCCCACCCGGGCCGAGCGTCAGCAGAACGCGCTGCGGGCACTACTGTCCAAGGCGGTGTCCGGCGGGACGGCGACCAATCCTGTCGGGCTCTACAACCTGCTCGACGCGACCAGCCGCTCGATCAGCGTGGACGACACGATGACCAACAGCGACATCCGCTGGCTCGCGTTCGAGATGCGCGGCCTGCGCCCGGCGGAGGTGAGATTCCTCCGCACGCCGACCCGTGGCGCGGGGCAGGAGGGAGCGCAGTTGGTCGTCTACCTCGATGCCACACGCTCCACGGAGCTCTGGGACGCGCTGGCTACCGGCAGTGCGGCGAGCTATCAGCAGCGCTACCCCATGGACGCGCTCGGAGCCGGTCCGCGATGAGCGAGGTCGCCCGCGCGGCCTGCGATCGAGCCGCGAGGGCGACAAGGCCGTCGTGTCCATCCCAACACGATCGAGTGACCTCAGGAACAGGCCGCACAGCGGTGAGACCAGCGGATACGCGGCAGAGCACGACACTCGGCGGCCGATGTTGGCATGGCCGACCGCCATCGACGTCCCGAGTCGTCGCGTACCTTGTCCGAGGGTTTCCCGTACGTAAGCACGTGACTACGAACGGCGGTAGCTGGTGACGTTCCAGGACTATCTGCGGGTGCTCCGCGAGCGGTGGCTCGTGGTGCTCATCGCAGTCCTGTTCGGGTTGGCGGGTGCCGGGGGGGTGTTCTACCTCCGGCCCGCGGAGTACACGGCGAAGCTGACGATGTACGTGTCTGCGCAGGGTGACAACACTACGACTGCATTCCAGGGCGCTCAGCTGTCGCAGGACCGCGTCAAGTCCTACACGGGCCTGGTCAGCAATACCCGCGTCAGCCAGGATGTGATCAACAAGCTCGGCCTGTCCGAGACGCCGGACCAGCTGTCCAAGCAGATCACCGCCACCAACGCCCCAGCCTCGGTGATCATCGAAGTCGCCGTCGCCGATCCGTCACCAGAGCGCTCTGCGCTGCTGGCCAACACCGTCGCCCAGGTTTTCACCGGGCTGGTCGCGGAACTCGAGCGGCCTATCCAGGCGGGCGGCGCGCCCGTCGTCGCAGTGCGTGTCGTGCAACCGGCAGCGGTTCCGACGTCGCCGTCGTCCACCGGCCTGCCCGTCACGCTGGCTCTCGGGCTGCTCGCCGGCCTGGCCATCGGGGTCGGCGGCGCTCTGGCCCGCAGCGCCCTGGATACCTCGGTGACATCATCGGACCAGCTGGGCGACGCGACCGACGCCCCGAACCTCGGCGTCATCGCCTACGACGCGGAGGTCCCCAAACGGCCACTGACCGTGTACGAGGATCCGCAGTCGCCGCGGGCGGAAGCGTTCCGGCAGCTACGTACCAATCTGCAGTTCGTCGACGTCGACAACCCACGCAAGGTCATCGTCATCACCAGTTCGATGCCGAACGAGGGCAAGACGACGACGCTGGTCAACCTGGCCATTGCGATGGCGGCGGCCGGCACCCGTGTTCTGGTGATCGAGGCGGACCTCCGCCGTCCGAAGATCGCCGACCTGCTGGGCCTGGAGCGGACGATCGGCCTGACCAGCGTGCTGGCCGGCCGCGTCACCGTGGATCAGGCCATCCAGCCGTGGGCCGGCGGCATGTTCGACGTCCTGGCCAGCGGACCGCTGCCGCCCAACCCGAGCGAACTGCTGGCGTCCAAGTACATGACCGTGCTGCTTGCCGAACTGCGGGAGCAGTACGACACCGTTCTGGTCGACACCCCGCCCCTGCTTCCAGTCACCGACGCGGCCGCGGTCGCGCCTGCGACCGATGGAGTGATCCTGATCTGCCGTTTCAAGCAGACGACCCGGCACCAGGTGAGGGCGGCCGTCGCGGCGCTGCGAGCGGTATCCGCGCCCGTGCTCGGCACGGTGTACTCGATGGTGCCGAGCAGGGGACCGCGGGCCTACGCGCAATACAACTCGTACTACCGCAACGAGCACGATGTCGTGCCTACCGCGCAACCGGCCGCAACCAACGGCCGATCGGTGACACTGCCACGCTCAGCGCCGAGCGGGACATCCGGCCCGACTACGACCTCGCGAGACCCCCGGTAGCGAATGTGACCGCGGAATCAGTCCCCTCTGTGAGGCGGCGCCGCGCGATCCACAGGTCCTGCGGGCCGACGCGCTGAGTTGCACCGCCGACGCTTTTCTCTGAGTTCATCTCGGATTGGTACAACACGGTCGACGACGTCGTTAACGTATGCGGTGAAAACCTGGTCCGCAGGGATACCGCTGATTCAGCAACCGAGGGGGCTGCGTTCAGGTGTTGGCGCGTAGTAGTACCGAGAAAACTCCTGTACGCGGTCAGACGATTGCCTGCATTGACGACATCATAACAGGAACAATGGCAATCAGCCGAACGGTTCTGACCGACACCGGACCACCTGTTCAGGCCCGGATCAGGCGGATCCGATGAGCCGCCCGAAAATCCTCTACTGTCATCCCGGCGCGGAGCTGTACGGCAGCGACCGTATGGCGCTCGAAACGATTTACGGTCTAGTGCGGGAGGGGTACGAGGTCGATGTGGTCGTGCCCGGCGAAGGCCCATTTACCGAGCGGCTGGCCGCGAGCCGGGTCAGCTACAGAACCAGCGACATCCCGGTTCTCCGGAAGGAGCTCATCAAATCCGGACGGGGAGTGTTTCGGCTGCTGTACGGGCTGGTCCAGTCGATTTTTTCTGTAGCCGGTATCATCCGTTCGAGAAGCGTCAAGATCGTTTATGTGAACACCCTGACACAGCCATCATGGATCATCGGTGCAAGACTCATGAGGTGTCAAGTTATTTGCCATGTTCGCGAGGACGAAAGCGGACTGGGACGCCTGACGCAGAAACTCCTCGTGTTACCTCTCGCCTTTACCGACCGCGTTATCGCCAATAGTGGATCGACCGCGGCCTTTGTGCGTAGAAACAATATCGTGGCCGCTCGGAAGACATGCGTCGTGCTGAACGGGAAGGACTGGACCCCGTATTACCGAAGTGACCCGACCCGCCTCACCACCTCGCCACGGTTGGTGGTGGTCGGGCGAATCAGCCCCCGAAAAGGCCAGGACATAGTTCTTCGCGCCATGGCCGAGCTGATGACCCGCGGGATATCTCCAACACTGACATTGGTAGGGGACGTCTTTCCTGGATATGAATGGTACGAAAACGAATTAAGAGCTCTTGCGGTCGAGTTGCACCTCGAAGCACGGTGTCACTTCGGCGGCTTCACAGCAGATATAGCAGATGCCCTGGAAGCGGCTGACATCGTTCTCGTCCCCTCGCGGTCCGAGCCCTTCGGGACGGTTGCGCTGGAGGGGATGGGGGCTATGCGCCCGGTCATAGCTGCGAGAGTGCAGGGCCTTCAAGAAATCGTCGAGGACAGTATGTCCGGCTTGCTCGTCGAGCCAGACGATCACCATGCGCTGGCCAAGGAGATCGAGAGGTTATGCCGGGATCCAGAACTTGCTGGGCATCTTGCTCGGGCCGGCTACGAGCGTGCAAACACTCGCTTTTCCGCTGACACCTACCGGAAAAGAATCACTCAGATAGTAGGCGGTGGAGATCACAATTGACTAAAACGTCACTCGTGTTCAGTCTGAGCGACCCATACGCGTCGCGGCACGGTGGAACAATGCGAACCCTGGCACTGATCGACGTTCTCACTGCAGCCGGTTTCGACGTGGAAGTGGTGCACCCCGAGTCAGGCCGGACCGACCACGTCGCCGACCAGTTACGGAACGTGATCCGGCGGAATATAGGCACAGTCAAGCGGCACTTTATTCCCATGCCGACCTCGGCGGGAGGGAAGAGTAGCGTCCTGAAGCGAAAGGTCATCGAGACGCCGACGAATCTCATCCTCATCACTGCCATGTCGCAGGTTTCTTACGCCAAACTGGCGGATGGACACCTGTGGCTCGACTTCATGGACCTGTGGAGCGAGTTCGCCAAACGCGAGTCCTCTCGGCGAAAAGGTATCGCGAGGTTGACGGCGGCCGGTCAGGCCGGCCTACTCCGGGCGGCGGAGTCGAAGGCGATTCGGTCCGCACGACTTGTGACGGCGGCCGGGTGGACGGATGCGGCGATCTTGAGAGCCCAGGGAGCCGACGTCCTGTGGCTTCCGACAGCTTTGCCCGACGAGGACTTCCGTCGTATTGAGGACAAGCCTGCGTCCGCAGCTCGCACTCTCGGTTTTATCGGAAACTTCTTATACTGGCCCAATGTCGACTCGTATCGCCTGATATGCGAGAAATGGCTTCCCAGATTACGCGCGAGTGGTTGGCAGATTATCGTTGCCGGACACAGTTCTGAGTCCTTGGGAAATCCACCACCTGGGGTCAAGATAATCGGTCGGGTCGAGTCTGTCGACGACTTCTACGGCCAAGTCGCGGCGACTCTCGCGCCGATACGCCTAGGCGGGGGTATCAAGGTCAAGGTACTTGAGTCGCTGTCGCGAGGGACTCCGGTGGTCGGAACGGACTTTGCCTTCGAGGGATTCCCACCTTCGTGCGCAGAGTTCTTCCAGACTGTCCCCGAGTCAGGGGAGGGCCTCGAGGAACTCAGTGACCTGAAGGTTATCGATCCGGCCAGTCAGGTACTTGATCCATTCCGCTCGAGTCATGGGATCACGGCGGTATCTAAATACTTGGCTGACTGGTGAGACACCTGAATGAGGCCGATCGAATGACGCAGTCACGCAATGAAGAGTATCTTCGCAAGAGTATTCAGAAGGCCATGGGTGCGGTTGGGCGCAGCACGGTGATCTCGGCAGAGATCCCGGTGCCAGACCTCCTTGCAGAGATGCTGCAGCGCGCAGTGGAAGTTTTTCGGGGACTGGTGAGACTGCGCGCGCCTGTGTTTATAGGCAGCCGCGTGAAGCTTCGCGGGAAGCGGCATCTCAACCTGTCACGCGGTGTCTCTATCGGATCTAATTCAGTTATCGATGCCCGCGGACGACGTGGTTTGGTGATGGGCCCTAGAAGTAGACTGGGCCGCTTCGGCATAATCACGACGACCAGCCATCTGTCGCTCTACGGTGTCGGCGTATCCATCGGTGACGGATCAGGAATCGGTGACTTCTTCCATATCGGAGCGTCAGGTGGCGTAACCATTGGAAAAGACGTGATAGTGGGGCCCTACCTCACTGTGCATTCGCAAGACCACATCTTCAGCGATCCAGATGTTCCGATCCGGAAGCAAGGAACCAAGCAGCACGAGGTAGTCGTCGCAGATGACTGCTGGATCGGCTCCCGGGTAACGCTATTGGCCGGTACACGAATCGGGCCGGGGACCGTTATCGCGTCAGGATCGGTCGTGAAGGGGGAACATCCCGGCCGCGAGGTGCTGGCAGGCGTTCCAGCAAGGTCGATCGCAAGTAGGCCGTAGACCTCCACGGCCTGAACCGATGCGTGGAAGACGGGGGAAGGGGCTCAGCGTGCAGTGCGACAATGTGGGTATTGTCATCGTTCATTACCACCGCGAGAACGATTTGCAGCGCCTGCTGCATGATTTAGTGGGAACCGGTGTCGTCCCTCAGGGCCATATCGTCGTTGCGGACAACGGCTCAGACCGTGTTCTGACAGATGTTATCGAGGCATCCTTGCCGGCCATCCGCTGGCTGCGTCTGAATAATCCGGGATATGGCGCCGCAATGAATGCAGGCGTGGCGGCGCTCCCCGACCATCTTACTACTGTAATGCTCTTGACTCACGAAGTAGAGCTCTCTGAGAATTGTATTCCACGCCTACTGGCCAGGCTGGAAAGCTCGCCGGATATCGGGCTGGTCGGGCCGGTGCTCATGCAGTCGGGTAAGGATACCGTCTGGTCTGTCGGTGGCACCACGAGCCGTTTCCGACGGGTGCCGTCGAATTTGTGCCGCGGCGTCGAACCCGCGGTCATCGATCCATCCAGTCGTGTTGTTGACTGGCTGGACGGAGCTGTTGTGATGATGCGCCGCGAAGACTTTGTCCGAGTGGGCGGGCTGAGCGAGGAGTACTTTCTGTACTTCGAAGACGTCGACCTGGGTTGGAAGATACGTACGCAGCTCGGGAAAAGAGTTGAATGCGACAGGAGTATCCGGGCAGCACAGGCTCCCGGAGGCAGTCTCGACAATTATTTGGCAACCCGGAATCGCCTGTGGCTACTGCGGAAACAGGGCTATCGGATGGCCTGGCTGATTCTTGTCCTGGAGTCGATGTTGCGGGTCGTTGTCGGTCCGATCGCGAAACCGAAAAATAGTAGAAGGCGAGTGACTCAAAGAATCACGGGTCTCGTCGACGGGCTACGTCGACCGGCTGGTCGC
Organism: Pseudonocardia sp.; assembly: GCA_046595345.1. Taxonomy (GTDB): domain Bacteria; phylum Actinomycetota; class Actinomycetes; order Mycobacteriales; family Pseudonocardiaceae; genus Pseudonocardia. The sequence continues at coordinate 243 of JBKJPD010000528.1, read as the reverse complement.
AACCGCGGACATCGACGTTTTGCATGATCGAGCATCCGGAGATGGGTGAGTCACCTATGAGGTTCGTTCAGCTGAGGTCACAGTTACGGAAGACGCGGACCGGATTTATTGTCGCGAGCGCGGAGCTTCTGAGTCTCCTGCCGAGTCATGGACTGCGCTTGTGGATCTACCGCACCGTCTACGGTATGCAGATCGGCCGTCGATCCACTGTGTATAGGAGACCGCAGCTCCGGTGTCCTATAC
>JBKJPD010000442.1:0-3329 GCA_046595345.1 Pseudonocardia sp. | reverse complement strand
ACCGCACGTGTGCGAACGGCAGCTGCCCGGGCCGATGCCCTGTATCCGACGTCGATCCACAACGGTGAAGGCGATGCCTTCCGGCACTGCTTCTGGAATGCCTTGATGACCAGACATCTCGGTCGTGAGCAGGCGGAAAAGGTCGCCAACAATCACGAGGAGTTCGCCACCGATCAACCGACGGCCGAGCGTGACATGGACTTGCTCAACAACCGGTGCGGACGCGATCGAGCGGGCGTGGCGGCCACCTCCGACGCCAATGCCGGCGAGCGGTGCAGGTACTCCGCAGACCGGGGCGAGCTGCGGACGTTGCGATGACGCCGGTGAGGCCCTGATCGGCGACAGCTATGGTTCCGACAAGATCAGCGGCGGCATGCGCAGCCTCCTGGGTCGTCGGGCAACAGGCTCGGAAGGACCAGCATGAGCAGCACCGAACATCCGGGGGCGACCGCGCCCGGCGGTGCGGCCGCGCCCCGGCGGCGGTCACCGGCAGCTACCACCCTGGGCATCGCCGTGCTGCTGCTCGCGGCGCTGGTCCTCTGGTGCTCGGTGCTCTCGCTCGACGAATTTCCCCTGTTGGCGCAGCTCAGCGCGTTCCGCGTGCAGGAGATGGCCGGGCTTCTCGTGCTCGGGGCGGCGTTCGCGACGCGCCGCGGGCGGGCCCGGACGTTCGGGATCGCGCTGGTCGTGCTCGCGCTGAGCCCGCTGCCGCAGATCGTGCCGCGAGTGGTCCCGGACGGGCCGACCGGGGGCTCGGGACAGCTCACGGTGCTCAGCGTGAACGTCCGCACCGACGATGCCGGCCCAGCGGCCGTCGCGGCGCTGGCTGTGGCCCGCGGGGCGGACGTGGTGGCGCTGCCGGAGGCGTCGGCCGAGTTCGCGACCGCGGTGGCGACCCAGGCGCGCGCCGGCGGCCTCGACCTCCTCGCGGCAACCGACGACCCGGTGGCAGCCGCGGGAGCGGGTGGCTCGGGCCGGGGCACCCCCTATCCGACCTCGCTGCTGGTGCGCAGCGACCGGGAGCCGGTGTTCCATCCGGGCCGGCCCGCGGGCCGGCTCGGCGCGGTCACCGCCGAGGTGCGGTCCGGAGGGCGGGTCATCACGGTGGCCGCGGTACACCCGTCGCCCCCGGTGCCCGGCCTGGAAGCGGCCTGGGTCGTCGACCATGAGTTCGTTGCGGAGCTGTGCGCGACCGGCACCCCGACGATCCTGGCCGGTGACTTCAACTCGACCCTCGACCAGTCGCCGATGCGCGCAGGCCTCGCTGCCGGATGCGAGGACGCCGCCGAGGCGACCGGCAACGGGTTGCGCGGCACCTGGCCCGCCTCCTGGCCGTGGCCGCTGCGCATCCCGATCGACCACGTGCTGATCACTCCCGACGCCGGCACGGTCACCCGCTTCGACGTCGTGGACGTGGACGGGACCGACCACCGCGGGGTCGTCGCGGTCATCGCCACGCCCCCGCGGCCCGCCGGGTGAGCGGGCGGTCCTGCTCCCGGATGACGTTTGTGTCCCGGATGAGCGAGGATCGGTCAGGCCACAGGAGGTGCCGTGTGTCTGACGCAGCGAACGTCGAGGCCGTCGTCGAGGGGGCCAAGGCCCCGGTGCTCGCGCTCGGCCGGATCGGGCTCGTCGCGTACGGCGTGGTGAACCTGTTCATCGCCGTCCTGATCGTGCAGGTCGCGTTCGGGAGCAACGAGCAGTCGGACAAGAAGGGCGCGCTGGCGGCCATCGGGTCCACCGTCCCGGGAGTGGTGGTGCTCTGGGCCGTCACCGCCGGCCTGGCCGCGCTGGTGGTGTGGCAGCTCGCCGAGGTTCTGCTCGGGCACCGCGGGGTGCCGACCGGGCAACGGGTGCTGCGCGTCGCGATCAACCTCGTCGAGGCGGTGATCTTCGCGGTGCTGGCGCAGTCGGCAGGTGCGGCCGCTCTCAAGGGCGGTGCACCGTCCCCGTCGTCGTCGACGTCCTTCACCGACATGGCGTTCGAGCTGCCCGGCGGCCGGTATCTGGTGGGCCTTGCGGGTCTCGGGCTCGTCGTCGGGGCGGTGTTCGCGGTGCGGCGTGGCATCACGCACGGCTTCCTGCGCGAGCTCGACCTGCGCGGAGCGGGCCTGAACCGGTCGAACCTGGTGACGCGGGTCGGGCAGGTGGGCTGGTGCGCGCTCGGTGTCGCGTACGGGGGCCCCGGGGTGCTGCTCGTCATCGCCGCGATCCGGTACGACCCCGCGCAACCCGTCGGCCTCGACGCCGGGCTCCAGGCGCTGGCCGCACAGCCCTCCGGCCCGGTCCTGCTGGTGGTGCTGGCGCTGGGGCTCGCTGCGTTCGGCGTGTACTGCTTGTTCGACGCCCGGTACCGCAAGGCCTGAGCGGCGCGAATACGCTTGCCTCATGGCACGTCCGCGTCCCGGGGAGGCCGCCAACCCCGCTCCACCCACGGTGCTGCGTATCCGCATGCGGTTTGCCAAGCGCGGCAGGCTGCGGTTCCTGTCCCACCGCGACGTGGCGCGCAGCTTCGAACGGGCGGTGCGTCGCGCCGGGGTGCCGGTGGCGCACTCGCACGGCTTCAGCCCGCATCCCCGGCTGTCCTGGGTCGGGGCGGCACCCACGGGCGCCGCCAGCGAGGCCGAGTACGTCGAGATCGGTCTGACCCAGGCGCTGGATCCAGGAGCGGTGGCCATGGCGCTGGACGCGGCGCTGCCCGACGGGATCGACATCCTCGCCGCCGCAGTCGCCGAGGGTGCCTCGCTCGCCGACCGGATCGACGCGAGCTGCTGGACCATCGAGCTTCCCGGAGTCGACCCGGGCGCCTTGCGGGTGGCCGTCGAAGCGCTGTTGGAACAGGAATCGGTCGTCGTGGAACGCGTCACGCCGTCGGGGCGCCGGCAGATCGACGTCCGGGCCGCACTTGTCCGCGCGGAGGTTCGTGGCGGGGATACGTCGGGTGGCTCACCCTCGTTCGGCGACGCCCCGGCGGGAGTCTGTGCGACAATGACGGCGGTCGTACGGCAGACGACACCCGCTGTTCGACCCGATGATGTGTTGGGTGCACTCGACGTTGTCGCAGGCCTCAGGCCTCCGGTGCCCGCAAAGGCCACCCGGAGAGCTCAGGGACTGCTCGACCATCGAGGCGAGCTCACCGACCCACTCGGTTCAGACCGGGTCACCACCCGAGCCTGAGCGGGCCGGTCGGGCTCGACCAGCCGGCATCCCCGCCGGCCACCGGCACGACGTCGAGAACGGACCGCCCCCGGGGCGGAGCGAGACCCAGGATTGCTCGCCGCGTACCGCGCGGAGAGAACTGCACGTGCCCCTGCGCGGCCGCCTTCATC
>JBKJPD010000425.1:0-2817 GCA_046595345.1 Pseudonocardia sp. | reverse complement strand
CCCGCCCGAGCTCGACGACTCCGCCAGGGCACTGGGCGCCGGACCCACCGCGGTGATGTGGCGGGTCACGCTGCCACTGATCGCCCGTGGGCTCGGCGCGGGCACGGCGCTGGTCTTCCTCGCCGTCGTCACCGAGCTGACCGCCACGCTGCTGCTGGCCCCCATCGGCACCGCCACGCTGGCCACCGAGTTCTGGTCCAACAGCTACAGCCTCGCCTACGGCGCTGCCGCGCCATATGCCCTTCTGATGATCCTGATCTCCGCGCCGGCGGCGTGGTTGCTCACCCGCGAGTCCCGAAGCGAGAGGCTGCCGGTATGACCCAGACCAGCGTTCAGCTCCACGACGACGAGGCGGTCGCCGCCGACGGGCTGCACGTGGCCGCCGTCAGCAAGTCCTACGGCACCACCCCCGTGCTGCGTGGTGTCGATCTCACTGTTCCCGCCGGGACGCTGACTGCGGTGCTGGGCCACTCGGGCTGCGGCAAGACGACCCTGCTGCGGCTCATCGCCGGGTTCGACCGCCCCGACGCCGGCACCGTCACCATCGACGGGCGTGAGGTGGCGGGACCGGGCGGCGTCCTCCCGCCCGAGAAGCGCCGGATCGGCTACGTGACGCAAGAGGGCAACCTGTTCCCGCACCTCACCGTCGCCGCGAACATCGCCTTCTGCCTGCCGCGCCGCGCCCGGCGTGCCGAGCACCGGGTGGCCGAACTGCTCGAGCTCGTCGACCTCGACCCCGGCTACGCCCGGCGCCGCCCGGCCGAACTGTCGGGCGGTCAGCAGCAGCGGGTGGCGCTCGCCCGCGCGCTCGCGTCCGCACCCGACATCATGCTGCTTGACGAACCGTTCTCCTCCCTCGACGCCGAACTGCGCGAGAGCACCCGGCGCGCCGTGGCAGCCGCACTCGCCGCCACCTGCACCACCACCGTGCTCGTCACCCACGACCAGGCCGAGGCCCTCTCACTCGCCGCCCGGATCGCCGTGATGCGCGACGGCCGGATCGTGCAGGAATGCCCCCCCGAGCAGCTCTACCAGTATCCCGTCGACAGCAGGGTGGCCGCCTTCGTCGGCGATGTCGTCATGCTGCCTGCCGTCATGCGCGGCGGCATCGCGCTCTGCACGCTCGGCGAGCTGACCGTTGCCGGCCCGCACGCCGATGGGCCCGGCACGGTGCTGGTACGCCCCGAGCAGATCACCTTCACCGATTCCGGCGTCGGGGTGCCCGCTCACGTCCTCGACGTCGAGTACTACGGCCACGACGCGCTGGTCCGGCTCGCCCTGCGGGGAGCCGACCAGGTGGTCACCGCCCGGTGTCCGGGACACGCCCTGCCCACCGTCGGGGAGCGGGTACGGCTACTCGTCGAGGGCCGGGTCACCGCCGACCCGGGGTAGGGGTGGGCTCCGTGGTTCCGGTCGGTGATCGGCCGCCCGGTCACCCGCGCAGCACTGTGCTCAGGCAGCGTCCAGGACGTGGTAGAGCAGCAGTAGCTGAGCGATCGCCAGCGGTTCACTGCGCACTCCCGGGCTGAGGAGGCCAAGGCCGTCGGGCACATCGCCCGACTGGTCCAGCAGCCCCCAGATCGCCTTCTCCAAGGTTCGGCTCTCCTCGGTGGGGACGTAGCCGTGCACGTGCAGGGTGTCGATGGGCCTGCCGTCGGTGTCGCGGCCGAGCTTCAGGTGCATCGTGCGGTGGCCGCTCAGTACTCCGCTGAGATCTGGATGGCGGATCGTCGGGCGCAGGACGAGCTCAGCCGAGAGCGGGGTGTTGGGCGGATCGTCGCGCCCCGAGATCGGGGCGAACCGGACGACGACGTCGGCGTGGCTGCGCTGCGGGTGGATGTATGCCTCCGACTCCGCGGTACGGCGGTCGAGCTCGGCGAGCACCTGCGCAGGCGAGTAACCCCGCTTCGTGGTGTCCCGGGCCAGCTTCCAGGAGCGGCGGACGTCCTCGGCCGGGTCGAGGTACACCGAGACGTCGAAGCAGGCCCTCGCCAGCTTGGAGTGCAGCGGAAACAGGCCCTCGACGATGACGAACGTGTTGGGCTCGACGCGTTCCGGGCGGGCCAGCAGCCCTGTCGAGTGGTCATAGACCGGCTTCAGGATGGGTTGTCCACTCGCGAGCAACTGTAGATGTTGCTCCATGATGTCGAGGTGGTTGCAGTCCGGGTGCAGCGCCGTGAAGGGCAGGTCGCGGCGCTCCTCCCGGTCGTAGCGGTGGTAGTCGTCCACGCAGATCGAGACGCAGCGCTCCGGCCCCAGCGCCTCCACCAGCCCGCGCGTCAAGGTGGTCTTACCGGCCGCGCTGTCGCCCGCGATCGCCAGCATCACCGGCCGCGGCGCCGATCCGGCGCGCACCATTCGAACCGCCTTGTCCGCCATGCCCGAACCACCTCCGCTGCAGGACCTGACCGTAAGCACCGTCATGCCGCCGGGAATCCCCCGCGGCGGGGGCGGCGAGGGGGGACGCGGTACCCCGGTGCGGCGAGGGTGGCCTTATCGTCAACGGATGCACGGCCCCCCTATGCCCGGTCCACTGCGAATAGTCCTCGTCGACGATCACGAGATGGTCCGCCATGGGCTGAAGGCGATGCTCGCGCCGTTCCGCGACCGGATCCGGGTGGTCGGCGAGGCCGAGGGGGTCGAGGACGCGATCCCGCTGGTGGAGGGCCTGGATCCCGACATCGTCCTGTCCGACGTGCGGCTGCGCGGAGCGAGCGGGCTGGACCTGTGCCGGCGCCTCTGCGAGAACGGGTCGGGGCGCCGGGTCGTGCTGCTGTCGGTGTACGACGACGAGCAGTACCTGTTCCAGGCGCTGCG
>JBKJPD010000382.1:0-14061 GCA_046595345.1 Pseudonocardia sp. | reverse complement strand
GGTCGTGTTGTGCAGAGCGAAGCCGACCACGAGCGAGGCTCCGAGAGCCAGCTCGCCGACCGCGTAGGCGGAGCCGATCGCCAGGCCCTCGCCGAGGTTGTGCAGCCCGATCCCGACGGCGATCGAGAAGGCCAGCGGCAGTCCCGAGCGCCGGTCTTGCGGGGTCGCCGCTCGGCGGCTGCGCAGGGCGCGGTCGACCGCGGTGAGGGCCAGGAAGGCCAGGCCGGCGCCCAGGACGCCCAGCGCGGGCCCGCCGAAGGCGCCACCGGAGCGAGCCCCCAGCTCGAGCGCCTCGATCCCGGCATCGAGCGCCAGAAAGGCCAGCAGCCCGACGGTCAGGGCCAGCAGCAGGCGCACGGCGCCGGGACCGGCCCGACGCAGCACCGGCAGGACCATCATCCCGAGCGCGACGGGAAGGACGCCGACGTACAGGCCCAGCAGCGCCATCAGGCCGAGGACGCCGCCGTCCGAGGCGGGCGTGAGCACGGCTGCTGGGATCTCGTGCTCGATGACCAGGCCGGTGGAGGTCAGGAGGGACACGACGTACGGCTGCCCGTCCTGCCACGGGTGGCCGAGCCGCAAGGTGGTGCTCGCGAACCGGCCGAGCGGGTCCTCGCCGCCGTCGACGTCGACGAACACGTCGTTGACGAAGGCCTGGGCGACGAGCACAGGGTCGGGCCCGGTGTTGCGTACCGTCAGCTCGATCACGCCGGGGGACAGCACCGTGCGCTCTACCGCGAGCTGCTCGATCGGGGGTCCGTTGCGTGCGGGCAGGGACCCGCCGGCCGCGACACCCAGCGCGACCAGCACCGCCACCAGAACGCCAAGCGTGCCGGCCACCAGCCACCACGAGGTACGACCGCTGTGCCCTGGGCCCGACTGCGTCACCGGGACCGTCGTCTCGGTGCTCATCAGTCGCTCACCTCGAAAAAGCCCATCCAGCCCAGCTCGGCGAACTCGCTCTTGTGGGCGTGGAACATGTAACGCCCGGGCTTGGGGAAGCGCAGCTCGCAGATGCCCCGCTGGCCCTGCGCCTGGACGACCGTGTCGGTGAACTCCGACGGCTCCAGGCGGGTCCCGGTCGGGTAGTAGTCGAAGAAGTTGCCGTGCAGGTGGAAGCTGTTGATCGGGTCGTACTCGGTGATGTTGACCAGGTAGATGCGCACCAGCTCGCCCCGGCGCACCTGGATCGGCTCGTGCATGTAGGCGAACGGGATGCCGTTGACCGCGTAGAGCTGGTTGCCCTCCCCGTCGAACGTCGTGTTGTAGCCGTGCATCACCATGATCATCTCGTCGGCCGGCGGCCGGTCCTGCGGCGGGTCGACGATGAACGTGCCGTACATGCCGCGGGCGATGTGCTCGGCGAGCGGGCCGACGTGGCAGTGGAACAGGTGCAGCCCGAACGGCTGGGCGTCGAACTCGTAGACGAACTCCGCGCCCGGCTCGATCACGCCACGGCCGACGCCGGGGATACCGTCCATCCCGGCCGGGTGAACGCCGTGGAAGTGCATGGTGTGCGGGTGTTTGGAGTCGTTGATGAACCGCACGCGCATCAGGTCGCCCTCGGTGGCGCGCAGGGTGGGCCCGGGGATGCGCCCGTTGAACGTCCACGCCGGGAACGTGACGCCCGGGGCGACTTCGATGTCCTTGTCCGCCGCGTGGATCTCCCATTCCCGTAGCACCCGCCCGTCGGGCATGGTCGAGACGCGGCCGTAGTCGAAGTCGCGCAGCACCGTGTCGGGATCGAAGCCGTTGGCGACGTGGTCGACCTGCTGACCGGCACGGAAGGTGGCGCCGTTGATCCCGCCGCCGCCGTGCCCCCCGCCATTGCCCCCGTGGCCGTCCTGGGGTCCCGGCGGGACGGTGGCGGCTGCCGTCAGCACGGGTACGCCACCGGCCGTGGCCAGCGCGGCACCGGCCGTTCCGAGCAGGAACCGCCGCCGTGACTTGTCCACATGGACTCCGTTGATCGAGGTCTGTTTGTGGTGATAGTCCAGGCTATCAACTATGTAAGTCAAGTCTAAAACGATGACGATAGGGACCTTCCGAGGTGCCTCAGGACTGATTCCGAGACGTCGTGACAGCTACGATCCCGGGGTGCTACCACGGACGATCGACTGGGTGGACGGGCGTATCGAGCTGGTCGATCAGACCGCGCTCCCGCAGGTGGAGGTGGTGCGCGTCGCCACGGTTGACGATCTCGTCGCCGCCATCGGCAGGCTGGTCGTCCGGGGTGCCCCGGCGCTGGGCGTCGCAGGTGCGCTCGGGGTGGCGCTCGCTGCCCGCACGAGCACGGGACCCGAGCTCGACGCCATCGCGGCCCGGCTGGCCGGCACCCGTCCGACGGCCGCCAACCTGGCAGTGGGGGTCCGCAGGGCGCTGGCCGCCGCACCGCACGGCGCCGCCGCCGTGCTCGTCGCCGCACTCGCTGTGCGCGACGAGGACATCGCGGCGTGCCGGGCGATCGGCGCGCGCGGGGCGGATCTGCTCGCGGAACTCTGCGGGGAGGCGCCGCTTCGGCTGCACACGCACTGCAACGCGGGCGCGCTCGCGTGCGTCGAGTGGGGTACCGCGTTGGGGGTGGTGCGGTCGCTGCACGAGGCCGGCCGGGTGGCCTATGTCGTCGTCGACGAGACGCGGCCGTTGCTGCAGGGAGCACGCATCACCGCCGTCGAGCTGGTCGGCATGGGAGTGGCGCACCGCGTCGTCGTCGACGGCGCCGGTCCGTCGATCATCGCGCGTGGCCTGGTGGACGCCGTGGTCGTCGGCGCGGACCGGGTGGCGGCCAACGGCGACGTCGCGAACAAGATCGGTACCTACCCGCTCGCACTGGCGGCGTCGCGCGCCGGGATCCCATTCATCGTGGCGTGCCCGGAGTCCACGGTGGACCTCGACACCCCGGACGGCGCCGGGATCGAGATCGAGGACCGGGCGGCCGAGGAGGTGCTGACGGTGGGTGGACGGCGCACCGCGCCGATGGCGAGCGAGGCGTGGAACCCGGCCTTCGACGTGACCCCGGCGGACCTGGTCACGGCGGTGGTCACCGAGCGTCGGGTCTGGCGGCCCTGACCCCTGGCGGCCCTGACCTCTGGCGGCCCTGACCCGCCGACCCGGTGTGACATCTCGGTGCCACACCGGGCCGGAGAGTCGGGTATTCGGAGTTGCTCAGCGTGGACGCTCCGGCCCCGCAAGCAACCCTCAGTGTCCTCGCGCGATCCACTCCTCCAGGTGCGGGAGCTCGGCACCGACGGATGTCGAGTCGCCGTGCCCGGTGCGCACCGTGGTTTCACCGGGCAGTGTGAGCAGCTTCCCGCGGATCGAGTCGATGATCGTGTCGAAGCTCGAGTACGACCGCCCGGTGGCGCCGGGGCCACCGTTGAACAGCGTGTCGCCGCTGAACACCGTGCCGAGCTCGGGTGCGTAGAGGCACGACGAGCCGGGGGAGTGCCCGGGCGTCTGGATGACCCGCAGCTCGATCCCGCCCGCGGTGAGGACATCGCCGTCGGCGAGCTCGCCGTCCGGCTTGCGGTCCGGCCAGCTCATGTCCCACAGCACCGACTCGGCCGGGTTGAGCAGGATCGGCGCCGAGAACCGGTCGGCCAACGCCGGGGCCTGGTTCACGTGGTCGTCGTGGGCGTGCGTACACACCACGGCGACGACCCGCCGCCCGCCGACGGCGGCCGCGATCTTCTCCAGGTCGTGTGCCGCGTCCACGACGATGACCTCGTTCTCGTCACCGACGATCCAGACGTTGTTGTCGACGTCCCACGTACCCCCGTCGAGGGAGAACGTGCCGGACGTGACGAGGTGCTGTACGGCACTCACATGATCACCACGGAACGCAGGACCTCGCCCTTGTGCATCTTCGCGAACGCCTCCTCGACGTCGTCGAGCCCGATCCTCTCGGACACGAACTTCTCCAGCGGCAGCCGGCCCTGCAGGTACAGGTCGATCAGCATCGGGAAGTCCCGGCTGGGCAGGCAGTCGCCGTACCACGACGACTTGATCGCCCCGCCGCGGCCGAACACGTCGATCAGCGGCAGGTCGATCATCAGGTCCGGCGTCGGGACGCCGACGAGCACTGCGGTACCGGCCAGATCGCGTGCATAGAACGCCTGCTTGAAGGTCTCCGGACGACCTACGGCGTCGATGACGACGTTGGCGCCGTTGCCGTCGGTGAGCGCCTTGACTGCCTCGACGACGTCGGTCTCGCGCGCGTTGATCGTGTGGGTGGCGCCGAAACCCTTGGCCCACTCCAGCTTCCGGTCGTCCATGTCGATCGCGATGATGGTGGACGCGCCGGCGAGCCTGGCGCCCGCGATGGCCGCGTCGCCGACCCCGCCGCAGCCGATGATGGCGATCGAGTCGCCGCGTCCGATGCCACCGGTGTTGATCGCGGCACCGATTCCGGCCATCAGCCCGCAACCCAGCAGGCCCGCCACCTCGGGCTTGGCGGCCGGGTTGACCTTGGTGCACTGCCCGGAGTGGACGAGGGTCTTCTCGACGAACGCACCGATGCCGAGCGCGGGGGAGAGCTCCTGGCCCGACTCCAGCGTCATCTTCTGGGTGGCGTTGTGCGTGGAGAAGCAGTACCAGGGCTCGCCCCGGCGGCAGGCGCGGCAGGTGCCGCAGACGGCGCGCCAGTTGAGGATGACGAAGTCGCCGGGCGCGACGTCGGTGACACCCTCACCGACCGACTCGACGATCCCGGCGGCCTCGTGGCCGAGCAGGAACGGGAACTCATCGTTGATCCCGCCCTCCCGGTAGTGCAGGTCTGTGTGGCAGACCCCGCAGGCCTGCACCGCGACCACGGCCTCACCGGGGCCGGGATCCGGAATGATGATCGTCTCCAGCGAGACGGGCTTGCCCTTCGTGTGCGCGACGACTCCGCGGACCTGTTGCGGCATGGTTGTTCCTCACCTTCGGCATTGAGCTCACTCCTGTGCAGAGTGCCATGCCGCGGCGCGTCGAGTACTTTCTGGGCTCATGATCAAACGTGATGACGCCGGGGATGTCGCGGTGCTGCAGTTGGCCCACGGACCGGTCAATGCCATGGACATCGAGTTGTGCCAGGCGGTGACCAAGCAGTTTCGGGCGTTGATGACCGATCCGGCCCGTGCGGTCGTCCTCACCGGAGCGGACCGGACATTTTCTGCGGGTGTCGACCTGCGCCGCTATCTCGACGAGGGTCTGCCTTACATCCAGCGCTTCCTGCCCGCGCTGTCGGACATGTTCCGGGCGGCGTTCGAGCTCACCAAGCCTCTGGTGTCGGCGCTGGGCGGGCATGCGATCGCCGGGGGCTGTGTACTGGCCGCCTGCGCCGACGTCACCCTCATGGCCGAGGGGGAGGGGCGGATCGGGCTGCCCGAGGTCCGGGTCGGCGTCCCGTTCCCGCGGGTGGCGGTGGAGATCATGCGTCACGCCGTCGGCGAGGTCGCTGCCCGGCGCCTGATGATGGGCGGCCTGACCCACCCGCCTGCCGAGGCGCTCGCGATCGGGCTGGTCGACCGGGTCGTGCCCGTCGAGGAGTTGCGGGCGCAGGCGGTGGCGACCGCCCGTGCGCTCGCCGACGGGGTGCCCTACGACACCTTCGCGGCCACCAAGGCGCAACTGCGCCGGGAGAGCATCGAGCGGATCGACCGCTACACCGACGAGGACGCCATTGCGCTGCTGCTGTGGACCCGCCGCACCACCGACAGCTGGACGCAGCGCTACCTGGATGCGGTGACGAAGCGCTGAGCGTGGCGGTGACCGGGTCGGCGGGGGCGGGCTCGCCCAGCGCGTCCGCGATGAGCCGCGGCCGGTTCGCGATATCTGCGGGTGCTGGACGCCAGCCCTAGCTGAGCCGATCGCGAATGGTCCGGTTCACCGCTAGGCCGAACGCGGTGACCACACCGCGAACGGTGATCGGCTTGAGCTGGGTGAGCGCCTCGGCCAGCCTGGCGCGCTCCTCCACCGGCCGCCCACGGTCGCGGTAGGGCTGCAGGACCTCGTCCTGGAACATGATCATCAGATCCTCGGCCAGCGCCGTCGTGTGCTTCTCGATGATCTGGTGCGCGCGTCTCCACGCCTCGGCGGGCAGGCCGGAGTCGAGTACGGCCAGCCCGTCGGTCAGGGTGGCGGGGCCGTACAGCCGCACGCGCCCACCGTCCAGTCGCCGGGCCACGCCGAGGCCTTCCAGCGCGTCGAGGTCGTCGGGGCCGAGACGGCGCCCGGCGCGGCGTTCGAGCTCGACGATGTCGACCTCTTCGATCAGCTCAGGCACCCACGGCGTCAGCAGGGCCCGTTGCAGCGTCAACTCGTCCGCGCCGACCGTCGTGGGCAGCTTCTCCAGGTGGATCTCGATGGCGGCGAGGGTGAAGCCGAGTGCAGACAGCTCGCTGACCAGGCCCAGCCGGCCCAGGTGATCGGGGCCGTACAGGCCGGTACGCCCGCGGAGCTGGGGTGGTGGGAGCAGCCCGCGACCGGAGTAGAAGCGAATGGTGCGCACCGAGACGCCACTGCGCTGGGCCAGCTGGTCGATGGTGAGGAGCGCGCCCCGATCGACGGGTAGCTGCCCGGGTGCGGGTGTCCCGCAGGAAATGGGTGCCGCCATGGGTGGAGCGTACGCGTTATCTTGACCTACATAACAGTACTGCTGTAGCAAGAGAGCACCGCCGTCAAAGGAAGGTCTGCATGAGCGAGATTCCCGAGGCATATGTCTACGACGCCATCCGCACGCCGCGTGGCCGGGGCAAGGCCTCCGGTTCGCTGCACGAGGTCAAGCCCGTCACGCTCGTCACCGGACTGATCGACGAGCTCCGCCGCCGGTTCCCGGAGCTGGACACCAACACCATCGACGACGTCGTACTCGGCGTGGTCTCGCCGATCGGTGACCAGGGCGGCGACATCGCCAAGACCGCCGCCATCGCTGCGGGACTGCCCGACACCGTTGCGGGCATGCAGCTCAACCGTTTCTGCGCCTCGGGCCTCGAGGCCGTCAACACCGCCGCGCAGAAGGTGCGCTCCGGCATGGAGGAGATGGTCCTCGCCGGTGGTGTGGAGGCGATGTCGCGCGTGCCGATGGGCTCCGACGGCGGGGCATGGGCGATGGACCCCGACACCAGCTACCAGACCGGTTTCGTGCCCCAGGGCATCGGCGCCGACCTGATCGCGACGCTCGAGGGCTGGAACCGCGACGACGTCGACACGTTCGCCGTCGAGTCGCAGGCCCGCGCAGCCAAGGCGTGGGCGAACGGCTACTTCGCCAAGTCGGTCGTGCCGGTCACGGACCGCAACGGCCTCATGATCTTGGACCACGACGAGTTCATCCGCGCAGGTGCCACCCTGGAAAGCCTCGCGGGCCTCAAACCCTCGTTCGCGATGATGGGCGAGGCAGGTGGTTTCGACGCCGTGGCACTGCAGCGCTACCACTGGGTCGAGAAGATCAACCATGTGCATCACGCCGGCAACTCGTCGGGCATCGTCGACGGCGCCGCGCTGTGCCTGATCGGCACCGAGGCGGCAGGCAAGGCCGCGGGCATCCGGCCCCGCGCGCGCATCGTGTCCACCGCGCTGTCGGGCGCCGACCCGACGATCATGCTCACCGGCCCGGCCCCGGCCAGTCGCAAGGCGCTCGCCAAGGCCGGCCTGACCGTCGACGACATTGATCTGTTCGAGATCAACGAGGCGTTCGCCGCCGTCGCCATGCGTTTCATGCGCGACATGGGCGTCTCGCACGAGAAGACGAACGTCAACGGCGGCGCCATCGCCATGGGCCACCCGCTCGGTGCCACCGGCGCGATGATCCTCGGCACTCTGATCGACGAACTGGAGCGCCGCGAGCTGCGCTACGGCCTGGCGACGCTGTGTGTCGGCGGCGGCATGGGAATCGCGACGATCGTGGAGCGTGTCTGAGATGACCGCCGACGAACTCACTACCGCGGAGGCGGCATCTTGACCGAGCAGAAGGCGGTTCGCGCGGAGGTGGGCGCCGACGGCATCGCGATCGTCACCCTCGACGATCCCGGCCGCAGCGCCAACACGATGAACGAGCGCTACAAGGCGGCGATGGGCGAGGTCGTCGACGAACTCGTCGCGGCGAAGGGCGAGCTGACCGGCGTGATCATCACGTCGGCCAAGAAGACCTTCTTCGCCGGTGGCGACCTTGAGGCGCTGTCCTCGGTGACACCGGCCGACGCTCCCGTGTTCATGCAGAACCTCACCGAGGTCAAGGCCCAGTTGCGCAGGTTGGAGACTCTCGGCAGGCCGGTCGTCGCGGCGATGAACGGCACCGCGCTCGGCGGCGGCCTGGAGATCGGCCTGGCCTGTCACCACCGCATCGGGCTCAACGCCCCTGGGGTGATCTACGGGCTGCCCGAGGTGACGCTGGGCCTGCTTCCCGGCGGCGGCGGCGTCACCCGCATCACGCGCATGCTCGGCATTGCCGACGGGTTCATGAAGGTGCTCGCGCAGGGCCAGCGGCACAAGCCCGCCGCGGCGCTGGAGATCGGCATCATCGACGAGCTCGCGACTACGCCGGAGGAGATGCTCGACAAGGCCCGCGCCTGGATCATGGCCAATCCGGAGGCGGCCCAACCGTGGGACAAGCCCGGTTACCGGATCCCCGGTGGCGGCCCGTCCAATCCGAAGCTGGCGGCGTTCCTGCCGGCGTTCCCGGCGAACCTGCGCAAGCAGCTCAAGGGCGCGCCGATGCCGGCGCCCCGCAATATCCTCGCAGCGGCCGTCGAGGGGGCGCAGGTCGACTTCGACACCGCGCTGCGCATCGAGGGCCGCTACTTCACTGAGCTCGCCTGCGGTCAGGTCTCGAAGAACATGACCAAGGCGTTCTTCTTCGACCTGCAGCACATCAATGGCGGCGGCTCGCGGCCGGCCGGGATCGACAAGTACACGCCTACCAAGGTCGCGGTGCTCGGCGCCGGGATGATGGGCGCGGGCATCGCCTACACCTGCGCGCTCTCAGGCTGGGAGGTCGTGCTCAAGGACGTCTCGCTGGAGGCGGCGAAGAAGGGCAAGGCCTACTCCGAGACGCTGGTCGCCAAGGGCGTGTCCCGTGGCAAGACCACGCAGGCCAAGGGTGACGCGCTGCTCGCGCGGATCACCGCCACCGACGACTACGCCGACCTCGCGGGCTGTGACATCGTCATTGAGGCCGTGTTCGAGTCCGTGGCGCTCAAGCAGGAGGTGTTCCGCGAGGCCGTCAAGGTGATCGAACCGGACGCGCTGCTGTGCTCCAACACCTCGACGCTGCCGATCACCGAGCTGGCGCTGGGCGTGGACCGTCCCACCGACTTCGTGGGGCTGCATTTCTTCTCGCCCGTGGACAAGATGCCGCTCGTGGAGATCATCCGCGGGGGGCAGACCTCGGACGCCACGCTGGCCAAGGCGTTCGACGTGACGATCGGGATGAAGAAGACCCCGATCGTCGTGAACGACAGTCGCGGTTTCTTCACCAGCCGCGTCATCGGCACCTTCATCAACGAGGGTGTCGCGATGCTCGCCGAGGGCATCGACCCGCAGACTATCGAGCAGGCCTCCGCGCAGGCCGGCTATCCCGCTCCCGTCCTGCAGTTGATGGACGAGCTGACCCTCACGTTGCCGCGCAAGATCCGCCAGGAGTCCCGGGCCGCGGTCGAGGCGGCGGGCGGCACCTGGGTGCCGCACCCGTCCGAGGTGATCATCGACCGGCTGGTGGACGAGTTCGACCGGAAGGGCAAGAGCACCGGCGCCGGGTTCTACGACTACGCGGACGGTAAGCGGACCGGGCTCTGGCCGGGGCTGCGGTCGGAGTTCGGTGCCACCAACCACGCGGTCGACCTGCACGAGCTTTCCGAGCGGATGCTGTTCGTGGAGGCCATCGAGACGCAGAAGTGCTTCGACGAGGGCGTGCTCACCAGCGTTCCGGACGCGAATATCGGCTCGATCTTCGGCATCGGCTTCCCGGCCTGGACCGGTGGAGTGGTGCAGTACATCGAGGGCTACGAGGGCGGCGCCGCCGGCTTCGTGACGAGAGCCGACGAGTTCGCGGCAAAGCACGGGGCCCGCTTCGACGTCCCGGCGAGCCTCCGCGCCCGCGCGGTGGCGGCGCCCGCGGCGGCCTGACCGCAACGCACGGGCGGTACGTGGGGGAACACCCCACGTACCGGCTCGTGCGCACCCGTGCGTGGGGTTCAGGCATTACGGGACCGGTGGAGCGCCTCCTCCATGATCTCCGCCATGCCGGCGTAGCCCCGGTTGTTGGGGTGGAAGTGGTCGGCGGCGAGCCTGCCGCGCCAGTTCCGGACGCGCGGGTCGCGGAACTCGGCCAGCACGAGCCCGCGCCGCGTCACCGCGTCGTCGATCAGACGGTTGACCTCCAGGGCGGGCGCGAACGTGGCCGGCTGGTTGCCCACCACGGTGCCGGGCGGGAGGCGCTCCAACAGTTCGGCCATGTCGGCGCCGAGCTGTGGTCGATAGCGCGGGTTGAACAAGTCGTTCGACCCGATCATGACGGTGATCAGATCCGGGGCGACGCCGAGGTCACCGAGTGCGGGGAGCTGGCGGTCGAGCACGTCACGCACGATCCCGCCGCTGATCGCCAGGTTCACCACGCGCCAACCCGGCATCCGCCCGGCCAGCTGCCCCACCCAGCCGCGATCGTGCGCCGACGCACCGATGCCTTGGCTCATCGAGTCGCCCAGCGCCACCCACAGCGGTCCGGTGGCCGCGAGCGCGGCGGTGTTGTCCCGCTGCCACGCCCGCGCGTAGGGCTCGATCTGGTCCTGCACCGCGCGGACGCCGGGCATCAGCCGTGACGCGAGTGTCACGAACCGGCCGGGTGGGCGGCCGCTGAGGTTCGAATAGTCGAGGGCCATCTGAGCCATTGAAGCAGGGATCAGCCCGTGATCTCGTACACCGGCACCAGCACGGCGCGGGCGAGGGTGTGGGTGAACAGGTTGAAACCGAGGAACGCCGGGGTGGAGCTCGCCGGGATCCCCAGGCTCGGGACGTCCACCGCGTGCACGACCGTGTGGTAGCGGTGCATCCCGTGGCCCGCGGGCGGGGCGGCGCCGATGTAGCGCGTCAGGCCGGCGTCGTTGGCCAGCTGGAACGCGCCCTCGGGCAGGCCGGAGCCCGTATCGTCACCCGCGCCGGTAGGCAGCGAGGTGACCGAAGTGGGGATGTCGACGACGGCCCAGTGCCAGAAGCCTGCGGCGGTGGGGGCGTCGGGATCGTAGACGGTGACGACGAACGACTGGGTGCCCGCGGGGAACCCGCTCCAGGACAGCTGGGGGGATACGTCCTCGCCGCCTGCACCGAAGATGCCGCTCACGTGTGGGGTCGCCAGGGTCTCGCCGTCCGCGACGTCGGTGCTGGTCACCGTGAACGACGGGACGTCCGGGAGTTCTGCGTACGGGTCGCGCGACATCGGACAGGTGCTCCTTCGGATGATCGTAGGGCGCTCGGCGCCACCGCGAGGTTAGACCGATCACAGGGCCGCCGGCGGGTTGTTCCCGCTCCTCGGGACGCCGGTGATCCTGCGACGGCGGATCCGACGCTGCCGGTGGAGGCCGCATGTCACCCACCTACGCTTCACCCGTGATTCGCAACGTGGTGATGGGGCGGCTACGACCGGGCGTATCGGTCGCAGAGGTGGAGTGCGCGCTGCAGATGCTGCGCGAATTGACCGTCGAGGGCGTGGATTTCCAGCTCCTCGCCGGGATCGATCTCGGCCTGCGTGACGGCGGTGCGAGCTACGCGATCACCGGCGACTTCGTCGACGAGCAGGCGTACCTGATCTACGACCGTGACGCCGAGCACAACCGCATCCGGGCGGAGGTATTCGCGCCCATCAGTTCCGTGATCGAGCGGGTGCAGTTCCGCCTCCCGGACTGATGCGAACGCGAGTGGTCCGGCTCGCGGTTCAGTACACGTAGGACCCGGCGGCGGGTGCGGACAGCGGTCGTATCGTGGAGGGTGGGTCGGTGGAATCGCGGGAGTTCGTCTACGACGCGCTCCCGGCGCGCATCGTGTTCGCGCCCGGAGCGGCGCGGACCCGGCTCGCCGCTGAGGTCGAGCGGCTCGGTGCCACCCGCCTGCTGCTGATCGCGTCGGAGCGCGACTCCGGGCGGGTGCGCGACCTGGTCGCCCCCTTCGCCGATCGGATCGTCGCGACGTTCACGGCGGTGCGCGAGCACGTCCCGGTCGCGACAGCGGAGGCTGCGCGGGCGGCCGCGTCCGGCGCGGGCGCCGATGCGGTGCTCTGCATCGGCGGCGGCTCCACGACCGGCGCGGCCAAGGCGGTGGCGCTCACCGCCCGAATCCCGATCATCGCCGTGCCCACCACGTACTCCGGCTCCGAGGTCACCGCGATCTGGGGCCTCACAGAGGACGGCCGCAAGATGACGGGGACCGACCCGGCCGTGCTGCCGCGCGTCGTCGTCTACGACTCCGAGCTGACGGCGTCGCTGCCGCGCGGGCTGGCCGTGGCGAGCGGGCTCAACGCGATGGCGCACGGCGTCGAGGCGCTGTGGGCGCCGGGCCGCAACCCGGTGAGCACGGTGGTGGCGGCGGAGGGGATCGCGTCCCTCACGTCCGGGCTGCGCCACGGGGACCCGCCCGACCTGCTGCGCGGGGCCTGGCTCACCGCCGCGGCGTTCGCCGTCACCGGGTCGGGGCTGCACCACAAACTCTGTCACGTGCTCGGCGGGATGGGGATGCCGCACGCGCTCACGCACGCCGTCGTCCTGCCGCACGTGCTGGCGTTCAACGCTCCCGGCGCGCCCGATGCCGCGGCCCGGGTCGCGCGTGCGCTCGGCGTCGAGGACCCCGTCGCCGGGTTGCGTGGGCTGGCCGACGAGGTGGGCGTGCCCCGCGGTCTGCGTGAGCTCGGGCTCCGCGAGGCTCAGATCGAGGAGGCCGCCGCGCTCACCGCGCCGGTGGTGCCGCGGGACAACCCCGTGCCGGTCGGCGACGGGGCACTACGGCGGCTGGTACGAGCCGCCTGGTCAGGGGAGTGAGCATGAGCGACCGGGAACAGGCGGTCACCGACGAGGTGGTCGCCAGCTTCGACGCCACGGTGGACCTGCGGCTGCGCGAGATCATGCAGAGCCTCACCCGGCACCTGCACGGTTTCGCCCGCGACGTCCGGCTCACCTCCGCCGAGTGGGAGGCCGCGATCGGGTTCCTCA
Organism: Pseudonocardia sp.; assembly: GCA_046595345.1. GTDB lineage: Bacteria > Actinomycetota > Actinomycetes > Mycobacteriales > Pseudonocardiaceae > Pseudonocardia. Next base: position 892 of record JBKJPD010000382.1, on the reverse strand, counting down.
CCCGCGTCGGGCACATCACCGACGACCGCCGCCAGGAGTTCATCCTGCTCTCTGACGTGCTCGGGCTCTCGATGCTGACCGTCGGGATCAACACCACGGCCAGCGCGGGCGCCACCGAGTCGACGGTGTTCGGCCCGTTCTTCGTCGCCGACGCACCGCACATCGAGCTGGGCGGCGACATCGCCCACGGCGCTTCCGGGACGCCCTGCTGGGTGTCGGGCACCGTGTCCGGCACCGACGGGACGCCGATCACCGGCGCCCGGATCGACGTGTGGGAGGCCGACGAGGACGGCCTGTACGACGTCCAGTACCCGGGTCATCGCGTGGCCGGGCGCGGTTGGCTCACCAGCGCCGACGACGGCGGGTACCGGTTCTGGTCGGTGCTCCCGTCGGCCTACGGCATCCCCGCCGACGGCCCGGTCGGCGAGATGCTGACGGCCACGGGCCGGCACTCGATGCGCCCCGCGCACCTGCACGTCATGGTCACCGCGCCCGGGTTCCACACCCTGATCACCCACCTCTTCGTCGCCGGCGATCCCTACCTCGCCGACGACGCCGTGTTCGGTGTCAAGGACAGCCTCGTCGTCGCCTTCACCGACCACTCCGGACCGGCTCCCGACGGCCGGGCGTTGGCGGGGCCGTGGGCCGGCGTGGACTTCGATGTCGTGCTGGCCCCCGAGGGGGTGATCGGCACGTGATGTCGGAGATCGGCGCGGGCTGCGGCGCCGGGGCCCGATGCGCTGATCATGGGAGTCAGCGCGGTGTGCCGAAGACCTGCGTCCAATACACGCCGTAGGAGCCGCCTAGGGCGTGCCCGACGCCGATCTGGGTGAGATCGGCGTCGAGGATGTTGGCGCGATGGCCGGGGCTGTCCATCCAGCCCCGGACCACC
>JBKJPD010000252.1:0-11092 GCA_046595345.1 Pseudonocardia sp. | reverse complement strand
GCGACGCCGCCGGGGGCCTTGTTCGTGTAGTGCCCCTGCGCGGTGATGTGCCCGGCGGGGACGTTGTAGCAGGCGAACGTCGAGTGCATCAGCCCGATCTTGAACTTGCTGGGCTGGGCGTCGGCGAAGAACGCGCCCTGGTCGGTGTCGGCCTTCATCCGGACGGCGAGGATCCTGCCGTCGGAGCGCAGCGCCATCTCGGCGTCGAGGTACATGTCGCGGCCGAACCCGGTGGAGATCAGGTTGCCGGTCTTGTCCTCGATCCACTTGACCGGCTTGCCGAGCAGGATCGAGCACAGCGTCGCGGCGACGTAACCGGGGTAGACCGGCACCTTGTTGCCGAACCCGCCGCCGATGTCCGGGGAGATGATCCGGATCATGTGCTCGGGCAGTTCGGTGACCAGTGCGAACGCCGCCCGGATGATGTGCGGGGCCTGCGTGGTCATGTAGACCGAGAGCTTCTGGGTCGCCGGGTTGTAGTCCGCGACCGCCCCGCAGCACTCGATGGGAGAGGGGTGGGTGCGCGGGTAGTGCAGCTTCATCGCCGAGACGACGTCGGCCTGCGCGAAGGCACGGTCGGTGGCCTCGCGGTCACCGACCTCCCAGCGGTAGCAGGTGTTGTCGGTCTGCCCCTGCTTGTCGTCCCGGATGATCGGCGCTCCTGGCGCCATCGCCTGCATCGGGCTGACGACCGGCGGCAGCGGCTCGTAGTCGACGCGGATCGCCTCGCAGGCGTCCTTGGCGATATAGGGGTCGTCGGCGACGACGACGCACACCTCCTGGCCCTGGAACCGCACCTTGTCGGTGGCGAGCACGGCCTGGGTGTCGTAGGAGAGCGTCGGCATCCACGCGAGGTTGCGGGTGGCCATCATCTCGCCGGTCAGCACCAGTCGGACGCCCGGGATCTCCCACGCCTTGCTGGCGTCGATCGAGATGATCTTCGCGTGTGCGAGCGGGCTACGGAGGATCTCCATGTGCAGCATGCCGGGCAGTTTGATGTCGTCGGTGTAGTTGCCCCGGCCGCGGATGAAGCGGCTGTCCTCGACCCGCTGGCGGCTCGCGCCGAGCCCGCCGATCTTGATTTCGTCCAATGCGGTCACGCCAGGGCCCCGTTCTGCTTCTTCGCGGCCCACAACACGGCCTTCACGATGTTCTGGTAGCCGGTGCAGCGGCAGAGGTTGCCGGACAACGCCCAGCGCACCTCGTCCTCCGTCGGGTCCGGGTTGCGCTCCAGCAATGCCTTGGAGGTCAGCATCATGCCGGGGGTGCAGAAACCGCATTGGAGCGCGTGCTCGGCCGAGAAGCCCTCCTGCACCGGGTCGAGCTCGCTGGGCGTGCCCAGCCCCTCGACCGTGGTGACCTCGTGCCCGTCGGCCTGCACGGCCAGCATCGTGCAGGACTTGATCGGGGTGCCGTCCACCAGCACGGTGCAGGCGCCGCAGCTGGTGGTGTCGCAGCCGATGTGGGTGCCGGTCAGTGCCAGGCCCTCGCGGAGCAGGTGCGCGAGCAGCAGCCGCGGCTCCACCTCGACGACCCGGCGCTCGCCGTTGACCGTGATCGTGACCCGGCGCTCGTCGACGCCGGCTACCCTGACCTCGCTGGATTCTCCGTAACTCACTGGTCCTCCTCGCTGGCGCTCGTCGGCCGCGTTCGCGGGCCCGCTGTGTCGATCGGTGAATCAGGACGCTCGTTCACGCAGCCACCGCTTCCGAGCGGGCGAGCCCGCGTCGAACGAACGTCGCGACGATGTGGCGCTTGTACGCGACGCTGCCGCGGTGATCGCCCTTGGGCCGGGACGCCTCGGCGGCCAGTTGCGCCGCCCGCTCGATGGACGCCGCGGTCAGCGGCTTGCCGACCAGGGCCTGTTCGGCGGCCGTGGCCTGGAGGTTGCTCGGCCCGACGCCGGTCAGCGCGATACCGGCGCGGGTGACCCGGCCGCCGGAGGTCTCGAGCGCGATGGCCACGCCCGCGGTGGCGAAGTCGCCGACCCGGCGCTCCAGCTTGAGGTAGGTGCCCGACACCTTGCCCCGGGCCGCCGGTACGACGGCCTCCAGCGCCATCTCGCCGGGCAGCAGCGAGTTCTGGAACGGACCGACGGAGAAGTCGGCCGCCGTGATCGTCCGTCGACCGGACGGGCCGATCGCGACGATGTGCCCGCCGAGCGCGAGCATCACCGATGCCCAATCGCCCTGAGGATCCGAGTGGCACAGTGAGCCGACCAGGGTGCCGCGGTTGCGCACGATCGGGTCGGCTATGACCGGGGCCGCCGCGGCCATCAAAGGGTGCTTCGCGGCGATGAGTGCGGAGCGCTCCAGGGTGGCGTGGCGGCACAGGGCACCGATGTGAAGCGTGCCGTCGGCGTCCTCCCGGTGGTAGTCGAGATCGGGGATGTTGTTGATGTCGACGAGCACTTCGGGTGCGGCGAATCGGAGCTTCAACAGCGGGACGAGGCTCTGGCCGCCGGCCAGCACCTTGGCCTCGTCACCGAACTCCGTGAACAGTGCAAGTGCCTCGTCGACCGAGCGGGGGGCCTCGTAGCGAAAGCGGGACGGGTACATCCTCTGGTCTCCTTGCCCTGGTGGGCGGATGTGGGGAGCTGCGGGGTCTGGCGCTCGGGGGTCTATCGCTCGGGTTCGGCCACGGCGACCGGGAATGCCTCGTCCTCGGGGTCCGGGCGCGGTTCCTGGTGTGGCGGCCACGGCCCCGCAACGGGCTGGCCCGCGATCTTCAGAAATTCGGTGATCTGTGGCCACGCCCAGATCGTCGGGCTCCTACCCGTCTTCGGGGCGCCCTCGATGAGCTCGAACATGCGCGGGTTGCCCTGGCTGTGCCCGCTCGCCTCGATCGCCATGCGTCCTCATTCGCCTCGGTGCGGTTACGTCAGTCGTGACTGAATGTCTCCGGTCGATCACCCTCTAAATGGTGCGCAACCTCACATCGTTCGGACTGGCGTGTCAAGTGTGGACATGCTGCACCCGGGTTCCGCTTCCGACGTACGCCGACTAAGCGAAGACTTAAGAGGTCTTGCCGCTCAGGTGTGACCCGGACCACCATGGCGGCACCACCGTCGGGAGCGAGATGCAGGTACCTGCCCAGTTCGAATATCAGCGTGCGACCAGCGTCGAACACGCGATCGCCTTGCTGACCAGGCACGGACCGGAGTCCCGGGTGGTCGCCGGCGGGCACAGCCTCATCCCGATGATGAAGCTCCGGCTGGCCCAGCCGGAGATGCTGATCGACATCAACGACCTCAGCGAGCTCGCCGGGATTCGCGTAGACGCGGGCGGGCTGCGGCTCGGGGCGATGCTGCGCCACGCGGACCTGCTCGATTCGGCCCAGGTCGGGGGGCTCTTCCCGATGCTGCACGACGCCGAGCGGGTGATCGCCGACCCGGTGGTACGCAACCGCGGCACGGTCGGCGGTTCGGTGTGCCAGGCCGATCCGTCCGAGGACCTGGCCGGCGCGTTCTGCGCGCTGCGCGCCGTCGCGGTCATCCAGTGCAGGGACGACGTCCGGACGGTGCCGATGCGCGAGTTCTTCACCGGCCCGTACCAGACCGTCATCGGGCCCGCGGAGTTGCTGCTGGAGCTGTGGATCCCGATTCGCCCCGGCGGCGGTAGCGCGTACGTCAAGGTCGACCGCCGCTCCGGTGACTGGGCCGTCGCGGCCGCCGCCGCAGCGCTGTGGATCCACCCGAACGGTGCGACCGGCACGGTCGCCGAGGTCGGGATCGGGCTCACCGCTGTCGGGGCGCGGCATTTCGTCGCGGAAGAGGCCGAGGACTTCCTGCGGGGGTGCCCCGCCACGGATGAGAACTTCGTGGCCGCCGGCCGGATCGCGGCGAAGTACTGCAACCCCTCCGCCGACCAGCGCGGCCCCGCCGACTACAAGCGTCACCTGGCCGGCGAGCTGACCACCAGGGCCCTTCGGCGCGCGGCCGCCGTGGCCGGGGTGGGGTGACATGGAGATCACCCTCACCGTCAATGGCCGGGGACACACGCGCGAGATCGAGCCGCGGCTGCTGCTGGTGCACCTGCTGCGCGACGAGCTCGGGCTGACCGGCACCCACTGGGGGTGCGACACGTCCAACTGTGGCGCCTGCACCGTGTGGATGGATCAAATTCCCGTCAAGTCCTGCACCGTGCTCGCCGCGATGGCCGGCGGGCACCACGTCCGCACCGTCGAGGGGCTCGAGGGCGCGGAGGGCCTGGACCAGCTCCAGGTCTCGTTCACGATCTGCCACGGGTTGCAGTGCGGGTTCTGTACCCCGGGCATGTTGATGGTTGCCCGCTGGCTCCTCGACCACAACCCCGACCCTTCGGACCGCGAGATCCGCGAAGCGATCTCGGGGCAGACCTGCCGGTGTACCGGCTACGAGAACATCGTCCGGTCGGTGCGGCACGCCGCCGACGCCGAGAGGGGTGCGGAGTGACCGCCCTCTCCGATCACCCGACCCCGATGGGCCACGGACGGATGCTCCGCAAGGAGGACGCCCGCTTCATCCGCGGCCGCGGACGCTTCGTCGACGACATCCAGCTGCCGGGGATGCTGCATTCCGCGGTGCTGCGCAGTCCATACGCGCACGCGCGGATCCTCTCGATCGACATCAGCGCGGCCGAGTCGCACCCGCTGGTGCGGGCCGTGATCACCGGGGAGATGCTCGCCGAACGGGGCCTGGCCTGGATGCCGACGCTCTCCCACGATGTGGTGGCCGTGCTGGCCACCGACAAGGTGCGCTTCCAGGGCCAGGAAGTGGCCTTCGTCGTCGCCGAGAACCGCTACGCCGCGCGCGACGCACTGAGCCTGATCGACGTCGAGTACGAGCCGTTGCCTCCGCTGATCGACGCCCGCCGCGCCCTCGATCCCGGCGCGCCGATCGTCCGGGACGAGATCGACGGCCGCACCGACAACCACGTGTTCGACTGGGAGTCCGGTGACGCCGTGGCCACCGATGCGGTGTTCGCCGCCGCCGAGCACGTCAGCGCGTGCGACCTGCTCTATCCGCGGGTGCACCCCGCCCCACTGGAGACCTGCGGCACCATCGCGAACGTCGATCGGGTCAACGGCAAGCTCACCGTCTATGCCACCACGCAGGCCCCGCACGCCCACCGCGCGATCTACTCGCTGGTCGCGGGCATCCCCGAAAACAAGATCCAGATCATCGCGCCGGACATCGGTGGCGGGTTCGGCAACAAGGTCGGGGTGTACCCCGGGTATGTGTGCGCCGTCGTCGGGTCGATCCTCACCGGGGCTCCGGTGAAGTGGACCGAGGACCGTTCCGAGAACCTCATGAGCACCTCGTTCGCCCGCGACTACCACATGCACGGCGAGATCGCGGCTACGAAGGACGGCCATATCCTGGCCCTGCGGGTACGGGTGCTGGCCGACCACGGCGCGTTCAACGCCACCGCGCAGCCCGCGAAGTTCCCGGCCGGGTTCTTCCACATCTTCACCGGCTCCTACGACGTGCCTGCGGCACACTGCCGCGTCACCGGCGTCTACACGAACAAGGCACCCGGTGGCGTCGCGTACGCCTGCTCGTTCCGGGTGACCGAGGCGTCGTACCTGGTGGAGCGCATGGTGGACGTCCTGTCCCACGACCTCGGGCTCGACCCCGCCGCGGTGCGGATGCGCAACCTGTTGCGTCCGGAGCAGTTCCCCTACCGGTGCGCCACCGGCTGGGAGTACGACTCCGGCGACTACGCCCGGGCACTGACCCTCGCGCTGGAGATGGCGGGTTACGACGAGCTGCGCCGCGAGCAGGCGCAGCGCCGTCGCGAGCACGCCGAGACCGGGCGAGGCACGCTGATGGGTGTCGGCATCAGCTTCTTCACCGAGGCGGTGGGCGCCGGGCCCCGCGAGACCATGGACATCCTCGGTTTCGGCATGGCCGACGGCGCCGAGCTGCGGGTGCACCCCACCGGCTCGGCGGTGCTGCGGCTGTCGTGCATGTCCCAGGGCCAGGGCCACGAGACGACGTTCGCGCAGATCGTCGCCGAGGAGTTGGGGATCTCCCCCGACGACATCGAGGTGGTCCAGGGCGACACCGACCGCACCCCCTTCGGCCTGGGCACCTATGGCTCACGTTCCACCCCGGTGTCGGGGGCGGCGGCGGTGATGGCCGCCCGCAAGGTCAGGGAGCGGGCCCGCATCGTCGCGGCGACGATGCTCGAGGTGGCCACCTCGGACCTCGTGTGGCAGAAGGGACGATGGCACGTCGCGGGCGATATCGCGGCGGGTGTCACGATGGCCGAGATCGCGATGGCCGCCCATTCCGACCTGCAGCTTCCCGACGGCGTCGAGGGCCACCTGGACGCTACGTGCGTCTACAACCCGCCGAACCTGACGTTCCCCTTCGGTGCCTACATCTGCGTCGTCGACGTCGACCCCGGTACCGCTGTGGTCACCGTGCGCAGCTTCACTGCGGTGGACGACTGCGGCACCCGCATCAACCCGATGATCATCGAGGGTCAGGTGCACGGCGGCCTCACCGACGGGGTGGGGATGGCGCTGATGGAGATGATCGCGTTCGACGAGGACGGCAACTGCCTCAGCAGCTCGCTGATGGACTACCTCATCCCGACCGCACTGGAGGTGCCCGACTGGCAGACCGGGCACACGGTCACACCCTCACCGCACCACCCGATCGGGGCGAAGGGAGTCGGCGAGTCAGCGACCGTCGGCTCACCGCCTGCGATCGTGAACGCCGTCATCGATGCCTTGAAGCCGTTTGGTATCCGCCACGCCGACATGCCGCTCACCCCGTCGCGGGTCTGGGATGCCATGCAGGGTCACCCGACCCCGCCGATCTGATGAGTACTCGGCTGGACTCTCGGATGCGAGAGCTGTCCCTTGGCCGGGTGCCGTTCGCCCGCGTGACGGTGGTGCGGGCACAGGAGCCGACGTCCGCCCGACCAGGCGATGACGCCATCGTCCTCGGCGACGGCTCGATCGAGGGGTTCGTCGGTGGCCACTGCGCCGAGAGCTCGGTGCGGGTGGCCGCCCTCGGCGCGCTGGCGAACGGGCAGACGATGCTGCTGCGAGTGCTGCCCGATGGTGCGGCGGCTTTCCCCGAGTCCGAGGGCGCGCGCATCGTGGTCAACCCCTGCCTTTCCGGCGGCGCCCTCGAGATCTTCATCGAGCCGCTGCTGCCACCCCCACTACTTCATCTGGTGGGAACCACCCCTATCAGCGACGCGGTGGCGGCGTTCGCCGAGACCCTCGGGTTCACCGTCCGACGAGCGCAGTCTGGGCAGGTGCCGGACGGCGCCCTCGCCGTGATCGTTTCGAGCTTGGGCCGCGACGAGGAGGCGCCGATCCGGGCGGCGCTGGACGCACGTGTCGGCTTCATCGGCCTGGTGGCCAGCAGGCGGCGTGGCACCGCGGTGCTGGCCGAGCTGTCGCTGACCGAGGCCGAGCGTGGCCGTGTGCACACGCCGGTCGGTCTCGAGATCGGGGCCAGGACATGCGAGGAGATCGCCCTGTCGATCATGGCCGAGGTGGTGCGGGCCGTGCGGGTCGAGGGTCTGCTCGCGCCCACGCCGGTGCTGTCGCCGATGCCGCTGCAGGTGACCGATCCCGTCTGCGGGATGACCGTCGTCGTCGAGCCCGGCACCCCGCACCTCGCTGTCGAGGGTCGCGACCACTGGTTCTGCTGCAACGGTTGCCTGACCACCTTCGAGGGCGCCCGGTGACGGCGGCCTTTGCCGACGAGACGGCGCTGCAGCGAGGTCTGGATGACGTCGACTACCTCGTCGACGACGGGCTTGCCACCGCGCTCTACCTGGCGCTCACGTTGGGCCAGCCGCTGCTACTCGAAGGCGAGCCTGGTGTCGGGAAGACGACCGCAGCCAAGGCGCTGGCGCGGGCGCTGGGCGCGCCGCTGCTGCGACTGCAGTGCTATGAGGGCCTGACCGCGAGCGAGGCACTCTATGAGTGGAACTACCAGCGCCAGCTGCTGGCCATCCGGCTGGCCGAGTCACGCCACGAGAAGCTGGCTGAAGCAGACCTGTTCACCGAGGAGTTCTTGCTGGAGCGGCCGATCCTGCAGGCGATCCGGCACCAAGGACCGGTCCCGCCAGTGCTGCTGATCGACGAGATCGACCGCGCGGACGACGAGTTCGAGGCGCTGCTGCTCGAGTTCTTGGGCGAGGCCTCAATCACCGTTCCCGAGCTGGGCACCTTCACTGCCGCCCAACGCCCGACCGTGCTGTTGACCTCCAACCGCAGCCGCGAGCTGCACGACGCGCTCCGGCGTCGGTGCCTGTACCACTGGGTCGACTTCCCGGCCCCAGATCGAGCCGTTGAGATCATCCGCCGGCTAGTTCCCGCCGGCTCCGACGCCCTGATCGTCACCGCGACGGACTTTGTCGGGCGCGCCCGTGGACTGGATCTGGACAAGTCCCCGGGGCTGGCCGAGACCATCGACTGGGTGTCGGCACTGAGCGCACTGGGCGCCAGCAAGCTGGGCCGTGCCGACATCGTCCGCACGCTCGGTGCGATCGCCAAGACAGTCGACGACCGGGACACGATGACCGCCGCGCTGGACGAGCTGGGGTACGGGGTCGCCGAGGCCACGCCGTGAACGCGCCCTCCTCACCGATCCTGCTGCGCGGGATCGACCGGGCCGCCTTCGCGGCGGCCTTCGCGCTGCGTCTGCGCAGCGCCGGTATCCCCGTCGACGTCACCGCGATCGAGGCGTTTACGCGAGCGCTGTGCGTGCGCGTGCCAGACTCGCGGGCGCGGCTCTACTGGGTCGCGCGGATCGCCCTGGTGCGCCGGCGCAGTGAGCTGGAGTCGTTCGACGACGTGTTCGCGGCTGTCTTTGACGACGTGGTGCTCGGGCTCGACCCGGTTGCTCGCCGACAACCCCGAGTGTCGGGGCCGGGCGACGACGACGTGCTCGCAGCGCTGCCGGCTCGAGAGGCCGAAGAGTCCGACGGCGGTGGGCTGCCCTGGCTGACGCTGCCGACGGTGGTCGACACTGCGCGCAGCAGCGACTGCGACGTTGCCGTACCTCAGCGGCTGCCGAGCGACCTCGAGGAGCTGGCTGACACCCCCTTCGAAGACCTGGACGCCGACCGGCTGGCGCTGCTGAGCGGCTGGCTCGAGTCGGCGCTGGCGACGTGGCCCTCGCGACGCTCCCGGCGTCTTGCCTACCACCGGGCCGGGCAGCGGGTCGCGATGCGGGCCACGCTGGCCCAGGCCCGGCGCACCGGGTGGGAACCGGTCGAGCTGGTGCGCAGCCGGGCCACGCGCAAGCCTCGCGGGGTCGTCATGCTGTGCGATGTCAGCCAGTCGATGCAGGCCCATTCGACCGCCTACCTGCATCTGATGCGCGCGGCCGCCGTGACGACCAACGCCGAGGTGTTCGCCTTCGCGACGTCGCTGACCCGGCTCACCGCCGTACTCGCTCACCGCTCACCCGAGGTGGCGATCGAGCAGGCCACGGCCACGGTGACTGACCGCTTCGCCGGCACGCGCATCGCCTCGAACCTGCGGGCACTGCTCGCGTCCCACCACGGTGGCGCGCTACGGGGGGCCATCGTGATCGTTGCCTCCGACGGCTGGGACAGCGAGGACCCGAGCGAGCTCGGCGCGGCGATGGCCCGGCTGCACCGACGGGCCCACTGCATCATCTGGATGAACCCCCGGGCTGCCTCGCCCGGCTTCGAGCCGCTCGCGGGGGCGATGGCTGCTGCTCTCCCGTACTGCGACGAGCTGCTGCCGGCCGACACCATCAGGGCTCTTGCTGACGTGGTAGCGGCGATCGGGCGCGCCGGCTCACGACACGCTAGTTCCACAGGGTCACGTGCACCGAGGGTCGGAAGTGGCTGATGTTCACTCCTCGGCCCCGAAGCATCGCCTGAATCGCACGCGGGGTGGTGATGAACCGCACCAGCTCGGCAGCGGCAGGTGCCATATGCTGCGGTGGCAGCGTCATGGCGCACCACAGGCCGTCGGCGTGCGGCCCCGCCGCGCCTGCGACCCGCACCAAGGCGCCGTCGGCCAGGTCGCGTGCCACGGCAAAGGAGGCGACCACAGCCACCCCCTTGTTGCGCTTGGCCTGTTCGATGGCGGCCGCGTGGCTCTGGAAGATCTGCTGGTTCTGCTCGGGCACCTCGAGCCGCCGCAGCAGACTTGGCAGCACACCGTTCTGCTCGGCGGCCGAAGGGCCCAGCAGCCAGGTTTGTTCCCGCAGCTGTGCGGGTCGAGGTGCGGTCCCGGCGAGGGGATGACCGGGACCGGCTACCACCACGACCTGGTACTTCAGGAACGGCTGGTACCGCAGCGAGTCCAGTACTCGCTTGGGCTGCGGCCCGATCGCGACGTCGACCGTGCGGGTCTGCAGAAGCGACTCGAACTGATGAGACGTACGCACGCTGAGCTCGACGTCCAGGTCATCGGCCCGGGCGGCGAACAGCTCGATCAGCCCAGGCGCGGCATGTTCGGCAAAGATGTTGGATGCGGTCAGTCGCAGCAGCCGCCGCCGCCCGTGCGCCGCCTGGTTCACCTCGCGGATGGTCAAGTCCTGCAACCCGAGCAGCTCGCTGGCTCGACTTGCGAGCCGAAGGCCGCCGGCGGTGAAGGCCAGCCCGGCACGCGTTGGGGTGAACAGCCGGTCTTCGAGCTCTTTGCGCAGGTGGGCGACGTGGATGGACACCGCGGCCTCGGTGACACCCAGCTCGGCGGCTGCACCCTTGACCGAGCCATGCTGGACCACGGCGCAGAAGGCTCGAAGCTGTGTCGGCGTCATGGGCGCCGCTCGTGAGGACGCAGCTGGTTGCTGGACACCACACCAAAGTACGGGCCTGGGCCTCACGCTGGTCGGCGACTGCACTACCGGGCCGCCGCCACGAGAGCAGGTGGGGGCGGCATAGACTTGATGGCCGCCCGCAGCAGGCGGCGCGTGACCCATGACGAGCCAGGCAGGAGTGGTCCACCCGTGCGTGAGTCTCGTCCCGAGATCGCTGCCGAACAGACCCATCTGGACCGGATGTACGCACGCATCGACCAGCTCAGTGAGTCGGCGGAGTCCCAGGTTCGACGGGTGCGGGCGGCCGGCTGGACCGGCACCCCCCAAGCCAGGTCA
>JBKJPD010000242.1:0-5386 GCA_046595345.1 Pseudonocardia sp. | reverse complement strand
CGTGGTCGATTGTGCAGGCCCGCGGCAGCGGGTAGCGCTGCGGCCGGCGCTCGACGACCGCGACCTGCATGCCGGCCCGGCCCAGGAGGATCGCGGTGAGCAGGCCCACCGGCCCACCCCCCACGACGAGGCAATCGGCCTCGGGACCCGGCGTGCTCATGTCGCCCGGCTTCCGGTGAGGCGGGTGGCGAGGTGCGCGTCGGGCAGGACGACGCACTTGGCGTGCGGTGAGGCCGCCTGCGCCCGCCATGCCGCCGGGAGCTCGTCCAGGGAGAACGTGCGGGTCTCCAGCGCCAGCTCGCCGCGGGCGATGGCCGCCCACAGCGAGGTCAGTGCCGGCCGCTTGTCCTGGAGGGAGAGGTGCAGGCCGGCGAAGCCGGACAGGACGAGCTGCTTGCCGCGGAGCAGGCCGGCCGGGACCTGTGCGGTGGGACCGGCCAGGTTGCCGATGTTGACGATCCGGGCCCGCGGCGCGCAGACCTGCAGTGCGGCCTCCAGCGGCGGCCCGTACACCCCGTCCAGGACGACGTCGACCGGCCCTGCCGCCGCGCGCAGCCGCGCGGCCAGGTCGTCCCGGTTCTCCCCGGTGCGCAGGGCGACGACGGCGTCGGCGCCGAGGGCGAGTACCCGCTGCAGCGCCGCGGGGTCCCGGCCGACGCCGATCACCCGCCCCGCCCCGGCCCGGCGAGCGATCTGGACCGCGAGCTGCCCGACCGCGCCGGTGGCGCCGAGCACCAGCACGGTCTCGCCCGGGCGCAGTCCGGCGTTCACCATCAGCGGCAGGTACGCCGCGACGCCGGAGTTGCCGACCGCGGCCGCGGGCACGGGGTCGAGGCCGTCCGGGACGGGCAGCGCGTCTTCGTCGGCGACGAGCACGTGCGTGGCGAACGCGCCCGGCGCGTCCGGTGCAGCGTGGCAATCGGCGTACACCCAGGACCCGGGCACGTGCGCGTCGGACTCGAGCACGACGCCCACGCACTCGCTGCCGGGGACGTAGGGGGCGTCGTGGCGGGCCGAGTGGAACGATCCGGAGGCGATGAGCAGGTCCAGCGGGTTCACCGGCGCCGCGGCCACCGCCAGCAGCGTCGTGCCGGGCGTGCGTGGCGGCAGCACTGTTGAGCCCACCCGTGGCTCTGCGCCCGGGGCGTCGACGACGGCTGCTCGCACCGCGTCGCGGCGCACGGCGGCGGGGGGCATGTCCGTCAGCCGGCCTTCCGCGCCGAGCCCGGAGCGAACCGGTCGAGCGTGGTGATCCCGGCGAAGTCGTGCGGCGCGATGCCGGCCATCAGCCGCCCGTAGTTCTCGGAGAGCGCCTCCAGGTTGAGCGCGCCGTGCAGGGTGACGACGCGCGCGTCGCGCCAGGCCCGCTGGATCGGTTCGAAGTCCATGATCGCGGTCGAGCCCGAGTTGCGCTGGAGCAGCTCGATAGCCTCGGCGCACCACTTGGCGGCGTAGGCGGTCTCGGCGAGGACGCGCGCGCTGAACCGCTGCAGGTACTCCGCCGACGCGGGCGTGCCGGCGGCGGCGAGCTCGCCCAGGCGGTCGGTCTCCTCCGCGTTGGCCTGCGCCATCAGCGTCGCCGACCGGATCTTGCTGTGGACCTCGGTGAGCATGAGGTGCGTGAGCGGCGCCTCGAGCTGGTTCTTGTAGGTCGTGCCGCGGATGGGCCGCCCGGCGGAGCGCTCGAGGAACCGGTCCAGGGCCCCCTGGGCGATCCCGATCGACATGCCGGCCATCAGGCTGAACGCCCACCCCAGCGACGGCACCTTCCACAGCGATCCGGCGAGGCCGTTGTCCAGGCTTCCGGCCAGGACGTCCCGGAAGTCGATACCGCGGTAGTCCGGGACGAAGAGCTCGTCGGCGGCGAGGGTGATGGAGACGCTGCCGGTGGCGCGCATGCCGGCGACCTGCCAGTCGTCGAGGAACCTGAGCTCGGAGAGGGGGACCTGGGCACCCACCAGGTAGCGGCCGTCGCCGTCGTCGGCGATGCAGCCCAGGTTCGTGTACGGCGCCCACAGCGCGTCGCTGCCGAACGTCCAGGGGCCACCGGAGATGATCCATCCGCCGTCGACCCGCTTCGCGCGTCCCCGGGAGGCCGGGAAGTGGCTCGATCCGGCGACCCGGGGCCCGACCCAGTCCGGGCCGTAGACCTCTTCGACGACCCGCGCGCCGGAACCGGCCGGGATCCAGTTGGTCGAGGCCGCCACCCACACGGTCCATCCGGCCGAGCCGTCCCACGAGGCGACCTCGGTGATGACGTCGAGCTGTTGGCGGACCGAGAGCTCGGCCCCGCCGAACTCCGCCGGGCTGGCGATGTCGAAGGCGCCGGTGGCGTCGAGCGCCGCGATCGTGGCGTCCGTGTGGCGGCCCGCGCGCTCGGCCTCCAGGGCGCTGGCCCGCAGGGTCGGCCCGAGCTCGCGCACCTTCTCCAGAACCGTTGCAAGCGTCGTGGCTGTGTCGTCAGTGGTGGGGTCGTCAGTGGCGAGCATCGTGTGTCTCCTTGTCGTGTCGCGCGATGATGGGCAGCTGCAGGTAGCTGGGGTGAGCGGGTCCTGTGTAGACCGTGTTCACCGCGCCGACGTGGTAGCTCTCGTCGTAGGCCCGGACCGGGATGCCCGAGGGTGTGTAGGGCTGGATGTCGATGCGGAGCCGGGAGCCGGCCCGGATGAGCGCGGTGCTCGGGTTCAGGCCCACCTCGATGGGGACCACCTCGCCGTCCCGCAGTGGCTGGTGATCGGCCTCGGCGTGGGTGTGTACTGGCCAGTACTCCGTGGACCTCTTCACGTCGAGCGCGCGGCGGGACACCTTGAGCAGCCCGTGCCCGACGGGGTGGACGTGCACCGGGTCGATGGGGAGCACTACGGACTCGTAGCGGACCTCCCGGTCGTGCCGGTCGATGACGCGCAGGGACACGAAGACGTCCATGTCGGTGCTCGTCGACGAAACCCACAGGATGGCCTTCATGTAGCCGGCGAGCGTCAGGTCCTCGGGCAGGGCGTCGCTGACGAAGGAGACCCCCGTCGACCACCGCGGCGTGCCGCCCACGTGCCCGATCGGAGCGGGGATGGGGCGACCGAGGTCCAGGTGGGCCTCGTAGTCCGCCCGGCACCCGGTGGCCGGTGCCTGCTCGGTGATCCGGAGGATGTCGTCACGCCGGCCGTCGCCCGCCCAGTCCGACGGGGTGGCGTCGAGGTACCAGCGCCGGTAGGAGGTCCGCGCGATCGGCCATTCCTGCTCGTGCAGGACGTGGTGGGCGCGGTTGCCCGTCCTGACCTGGACCCGGACCGGTGGCCCGTCCAGCACTCCGTTGGCCTCGCCCCTGAGGAAGTGGTCGAAGAACTGCATGTGCTCGGCGATGGTCGACTGCTGGTAGCTGTGCGGGAACCAGGCGTCCACGAAGTCGAACCGCCTGGCCGACGCCGCGGTCGAGTGGATGAACGTCTCGCTGCTCCCCAGTTGGTGGATGGTGGCACCGGTCTGGGGGCCGACGATCCAGACAGGTGCGGTGGCCTTGTCCAGGTCCGCGCTCATGAAGATGGACCCGGTGGTGCCGTACGCCTGCGGGTCGTTGAACTCGGTGGCGCGCAGGCGGGCCATCCAGTCGGTCTCGGGCCGCTGCTCACCGCAGAAGTTCCCGCCCGACATGGCCTTCCACCACCACAGCCAGAAGCCCTCCCCGAACAGGCCGCCGCCGTATGTCGCCTCGTTGTAGAGGTCGGCGTCGGTGCCGAGGGCGATCATCGCCTTCAGGTGCGGCGGCTGGAGGCCCGCGACCATGTGCTGGGTCATGGCCAGGTAGGACATGCCCCACAGGCCCACGTTGCCGTTGGACCAGGGTTGGGTGCCGGCCCACTCGATCGCGTCGTAGTAGTCCTCGGACTGCTGGACGCCGAACGGCGCCTGCAGGCCCGGGCTCCGCCCGACACCCCGGCTGTCGACCCGGATGCACACGTAGCCCTGCGGCACCCAGACCGACGAGTCGACGCTCTCGTGGTTCTCGTACTGCAGGCCGTCGGGGTTGCCGGAGAAGAACCGGTCCTCCAGCACCTCCTTCTCCTGGGCGTCCTCGTCGTCGCAGATGCAGTCGTGGTTGAAGGCCTTGCCGTAGAAGCCCTTGTTCATGATCACCGGGTGGTGGCCGTCACCGGCCGGTCGGAAGACGTCCGCGTAGACGAAGGACCCGTCGCGCAGCGGAATCCGGACGTCGGTCGACTTGACGATGCCGCGGATGTTGCGCCGGAGCTCGTTGCGGGCGGCTTCCGCGGTGCGCAGCCCTCGGGGCCGCATCGCGGTGTAGACGTCCGGCGTGGCGTTGAGTGTCTCCAGCAGTGACGTGATGGCCGGGTCGCCCGCGAAGGCGGCCTCGGGCTGCTCGAAGTTGACGGCCACGGCCGGGACGAGGTCGTGCACGATCGGCGCGATCCTCACCCCGGCCTCCACGGTGCCGTCCCTGTCCAGGGTCTGGACCAGCCGGGCGAGGTTCGTCACGGCCGGGTCGTGGAGCTTGTCGATCCGCCCGTCCACGCGTGCGACCAGCTGCGCCAGGTTCACGACCGGCGCGCCCGGTACCGAGCCCAGGACGAGTCCACCGACGAGGAAGGAAACCACCTCTCCCGCGGCGAACTCGAACTCTCCGCGATCGTTCGTGACGCCGGATCGCGTCGGCGTCTCGTATCCGAAGCCGGTGATCGGGCCCGCGACGACGCCGATCACGTGCTCTTCCTGAGCGCGTTGAGGAAGGTGATTCTCCCGGCGTCGGCATGCTCGCGCAGAACGTTGAGCTTCATGTCGGGGCGGTGCTCGGCGTTCGGCTCGGGCACGAACGGGTTGCCGGTCCAGGACATCAGGCGGCAGACCCGCCGCTGGATGCGCCAACCGCGGTCGGTGCGGACAAGCTCGTCGTCGTACCAGCCGGTGCCCGTCCAGGTGGGGCCGTCCTGCGCCGCGTTGCGGATGAGCAGCCAGTTCCCGTAGCTGAACGCGTAGGCCTGGTCGCCGACCACGTGGACCAGCTGCCCCATCATGGTGTGCTGGTGGCCGTCCAGCGTCTCGTGGAACTCGGCGAAGGACCGCTTGAATTTCTCCAGGCCCACCCACGCGTTGCCGGCCGGACCGAACTCGGCGGTCACGTCGTCGGTGAAGACCAGGTCGAACAGGTCCCAGGCGTGGGCGTCCAGGGCGAACCCGTACAGGTTGAGCAACTCGATGACCGCTGCCTTGTCGTCGTTCTCAGCCACGCTGCTGTACTCCGCTTCTCACTCATCTGACATTTCAGTAACGCATGGTGCCATGTTAAAGTCCGCCATATGGTGCTTGTCAAGACGCAATCTCGACGCTGTGGGCGATGTCAGGTACCGACCGGGCGACCCGTCCCCGGTAGCCTGAC
>JBKJPD010000630.1:0-5189 GCA_046595345.1 Pseudonocardia sp. | reverse complement strand
AGCACCACCGCCTGCGCCACCTCGGGGATCGTCAGCTCCCGCCCGGCGACCGCAGCCGCCGCCCCGAACGCGGACACCCCCGGCACGATCTCGACCTCGAGGCCCAGCTCCTCCGCGGCGTCGTACTGCTCCTGCACCGCACCCCACAGCGACGGGTCACCGGAGTGCACCCGGGCGACCCTGAGACCATCAGCGGCGGCCCGTGCGTAGAGCGCGAGGACGTCCTCGTGCGCGATCTTCGACGAGTCGATCAACTCGGCGTCCGGGCGGGCGTGCTCGGTGATGCACTCCTCCATCACCAGGCTCGCCGCCCAGATCACCACGTCGGCCTCGGCGATGCGCCGGGCCCCGCGCAGGGTGATCAGGTCGGCCGCACCCGGTCCGGCCCCGACGAACGACACTCTCCCGCTGTTCACGCTCCCAGTCTGCGTCTTTGCCGGGGCGGGCGGCCAAGAGACCCTCCGGCGGCGGACATCGTCATTCTCACAGGTATCCTGGCCTGCAACGATGCGAGTGCCGGAGCCCGGCGAGCGCCACAGCCGGTCATCGGGTGGCCCCGTCCAGTGTTGCGGCCGACGTGACGAGCGCAGTCTCCAGCACCTCGCTGCGCCTGCTCGGGTTCATCAGGTTTCCGCCCATCGCGCGCAGATCCTCGGGCCCGGGGGTCAGGACCGTCACCCGGGTGCCGGTCGCGCGCACGGCGGCGACCTCGGCGTCGAGCCACTTGGTGAGGACACGCCGGACCCGGCGCTCCACCCCGGCCACGAGATCCCACGGGCTGTCGTATTGATGGCTCGCCAGTGGCGCGAGGACGTACACCTCGTCCATCTCCGGGGACCCGGGGCGGGCGAGCAGCCCCAGCGACGTGGACGAGGCGACGCCACCGTCGACGTAGCGGTGCCCGCCGATCACCTGCGGGGTTATCCAGCCGGGGATCGAGCAGGACGCGAGCACCGCCTCGCCCACCGACGACGGCGGCCCCCCTGCCCGGCCGAACACCACCCGTTGCCCGGTGTCGTAGTCCACCGCGACCACCCACAGCGGCGGACCGGGAACCCAGCCGTCATCGGTGACGCCCAGGCGTTTCTGCAGCGCGGCGACCATCATGATCAGCGAGCCCATCCGGCCTCGCCCCGCCGGGAGCAGCGCCGACGCGGCGATCACCGGGTTGATCCGGAACGGATGGGCCACCGCGGCCGCAGCCAGGCGTGGTGACCCGATCCAGGGCATCGGGATCGGCGGCAGCCCGTCACCGGACTCGCGCTCGATCGTGCGCATGTCGGGCAGGTCACCCCCATCGGGATCGGCACCGACCAGATCGGGTGCGATCTCGGCGGGCGTGACGCCGCGCTGGTGGCCGAGTAGTTCGTCGACGGTCATGCCACAGCGCAGCGCCGCCCCGAGCACGCTGCCCGCGCTGGTGCCGACGACCAGATCGAGCTCGCCCAGCGGCCGGTCGAGCCGGTCCGCCAGCGCCGAGAGCGTCGCGGTCATCCACGCCCCTCCGAGGATTCCCCCGGCTCCGAGGACCAGCCCGGTGCGTGTCACACCGGCTCCCGGGGCTCGTCGAGGGACGCCACGACAGACGTCGCGGGCGGGCCGACGGCGTCCATCACATCCCGGTCCGCGATCAATCCGATGAGGTCGCCACCGCCGTGGGACGTGTTATCGGTGGATACCGTCCGGCCATTCGCGAGGGGCACCACCACGTACATGTCCCGCAACCGTGTGCCCATCGCGGTGCGGGCGGTGACGGGCGTCGCGCCAGTGATCACGGCGGCTCGGCCTTCCACGAGGTGGATCTCCGAATCTTCCCGTCTCGGCTATGTTACCGAACGGTACGCCAATCGCGCGGCGGTCGCGACGAACCGCCACACGGCGTCCGGGTTCCCAGCGGGGTGGGTGTGCAGGAACGACGCGTGGACGCTCCCCGCGACGAAGCCCTCCGGTTCGCCACCGCGCCACGCCCAGGCCGGGTCGGCGCCGGCCCGGGGGGTGACCGCGCAATGGTGGAACTCGTGGCCTGTCACCCGGGCGCCCGCACCGAACAGCGGCGAGTCGGCCAGCGCCACGGCGTCGCGGTAGCCGAGGACCAGCCGCCCCGTCATCGCGGCCCTCGCGGGGAGCACCCCGCACATCGGTGCCCCGTCGAGGGATTCGCACAGGTAGAGCAGCCCGCCGCACTCGGCGTGCACCGGCGCCCCGGACGTGACCAGCTCCCGAACCGCCGCCCGCAACGGCCCGTTCGCCCCCAGCGCTGCGACGTGCTCCTCGGGGAACCCGCCAGGCAGTACCAACGCGGCGGTCCCCGGCGGCAGAGACTCCTCGCGCAACGGATCGACGACCACCACCTCCGCCCCCGCCGCGGCCAGCAGCTCCTCATGCTCGGCGTACCCGAAGGTGAAGGCCGGACCCCCGAAGACAGCAGTGCGCGGACGACCCTGTTCCGGCGACGTCGTCCGCGCCCCGCCCCGGTCCGCCGGGGACCAGGCCGTGCCGGCGGCGAGCGGCTGCGCGAGGCGCAGCACGGCGTCCAGATCGACGTGCGCGGCGACGAGCTCGGCCATCGCGTCCACCGCCGCCGTCGCCGCTGCCCCGTGCTCGACCGCCGTGATCAGACCCAGATGCCGTGACGGCACGGCCATCGCGTCCAGCCGCGGGAGCGACCCGAGCACCGGGAGCCCGGCCTCGTCCGCCGCCGCCCGCAGCACCGCCTCGTGCCGCTCGCTGCCGACCCGGTTGAGCACGACGCCCTCCAACCGCACCGTCGGATCGAAGGACCGGAAACCGTGCAGCAGCGCGGCGAGGCTGCGCGACTGCCCGCGACAGTCCACCACCAGCACCACCGGGGCCCCGAGCAGTGCGGCGACCTGGGCGGTGGAGCCGTAGCCGTCGGCGAGGCGGCCGTCCAACAGGCCCATGACCCCCTCGACGACGGCCACCTCCGCCCCGACGCAACCGTGGCGTGCCAGCGGCAGGATCCGGTCGGCCCCGACGAGCACCGGGTCGAGATTGCGGCCCGGCCGCCCGGCCGCGAGGGTGTGGTAACCGGGATCGATGTAGTCCGGCCCCACCTTGAACGGCGCCACGCGGGTGCCCCGGCGCCGCAGGGCCGCCATGAGCCCGGTGGCGACAGTGGTCTTGCCACTCCCCGATGCAGGCGCGGCGACGACGACGACCCGCGCCGTCACCTAGTGGCCGAGGACCGGGTGCGGCACGTAGGGCTTCTCCAGCAACTCGATCTCGTCGTCGGTCAGCTCGACGTCGACCGCGGCCACGGCGTCCTCGATGTGGCCGGGCTTCGTCGCCCCCACGATCGGGGCGGTGACCACGGGCTTGTGCAACAGCCAGGCCAGCGCCACCTGGGCGGGCGGCAACCCACGCGCCTGCGCGACGGCGCGCACGGCATCGACCACCGCGAAGTCCGAGTCGGCGTAGAGCCGGTCGGCGAAGTCGTCGCTCTGCGCGCGGGTGGTGACCTTGGCGTCGCGGGTGCGGTTGCCGGCGAGCACGCCGCGGGCGAGCGGGCTCCACGGGATGACCCCGATGCCCTGGTCGTCGCAGAGCGGGTGCATCTCGCGTTCTTCCTCGCGGTAGATCAGGTTGTAGTGGTCCTGCATGGAGACGAAGCGCGTCCAGCCGGCCAGGTCGGCGGTGTGCTGGGCCTTCGCGAACTGCCACGCGTACATGCTCGACGCCCCGATATAGCGGACCTTCCCGGCGCGCACGACGTCATGCAGCGCCTCCATCGTCTCCTCGATCGGGGTGTGCTCGTCCCAGCGGTGGATCTGATAGAGGTCGATGTGGTCGGTGCCCAGGCGCCGCAGCGAAGCGTCGACTCCCGAGAGGATGTGCTTGCGCGACAGGCCACGGTCGTTGCGGCCCTCCCCGGTCGGCATGAAGACCTTGGTGGCGAGCACGTAGTCGTCGCGGGCGGCGAAGAACTCGCGCAGGAGCTCGCCCGTGACCTCTTCGCTCGCACCCATCGAGTACATGTCGGCGGTGTCGAAGAACGTGATCCCGGCGTCGACGGCGCTGCGCACCAGCGGGCGCGAGGCGTCGAGGCCGAGCACCCAGTCGCGCCACAGCGGCGAGCCGTAGCTCATCATCCCCAGACAGATGCGTGAGACCTGCAGTCCGGTATTGCCCAGTCGCGTGTACTCCACGCCCTCGACACTAACCCTCGCCCACGCCTACCATTCGATGCCCCGCTGGCCCTTCTGTCCCGCGTCCATCGGGTGCTTGATCTTCGTCGTCTCCATGACGAGGTCCGCTGCCGCGATCAGCTCGGGGGCGGCGTCCCGGCCCGTGATGATGACGTGCTGGCGGCCCTCGCGGGCGGCAAGGACCTCGACCACCTCGTGCACGTCCACCCAGCCCCACTTCATCGGGTAGGTGAACTCGTCGAGCACATACACGTCATGGGCGCCTCGCTCGATGCGGCGGCGGATCTCGGCCCATCCTTCGGCGGCCTGAGCGGCATGGTCCTCGTCGCTGCCGGGCTTGCGGGCCCACGACCAGCCCTCCCCCATCTTGTGCCACTCCACCGGCCCGCCCTCGCCGGTCTCGGCGTGGACGCGGCCCAGCGCGCGGAAGGCCTGCTCCTCGCCAACCTTCCACTTCGCCGACTTCACGAACTGGAACACCCCGATCGACCAGCCCTGGCTCCAGCCACGCAACGCCAGCCCGAACGCGGCGGTGGACTTGCCTTTCATCGTCCCGGTATGGACGACGACGAGCGGCCGGTTGCGGCGCTGCCGGGTGGTGAGCCCGTCCTGCGGCACGGTCGTGACCTGGCCCTGTGGCACGGTATATCCCTCCTTCGTCGGGGTTGTGCGCAGATCGTCGCCGGAACAGCGCTATCCGCGCACTGCTATCCGCGCACGGGGGCGCAGCGCCGCACCACGTCGGCGACACGGTCGGCGGACAGGTCCCCGATGCTGATCAGCTCGCCACCGGCCGCCGATGCGACGCGGGCGGCGAGGCCGAGCCGGACGGGCCCGCTCTCGCAGTCCACCACGACGGTCGCGACACCGTCCGCAGCCAGCAGCGCCGCGGCCCGGCAGGCGTCGTGGACGGGGTCGCCGCCGTCCCGCGCAGCGCCGAAGACCCGGCCTCCGCCGGCAGCGCCGAAGACCCGGCCTCCGCCGGCAGCGCCGAAGACCCGGCCTCCGCCGGCAGCGCCGAAG
>JBKJPD010000626.1:0-11146 GCA_046595345.1 Pseudonocardia sp. | reverse complement strand
CCGCGGTCGCGAACTCGGATTCCCTACGGCCAACGTCGCCGTCGCGCCCTTTACCGCGCTGCCGGCCGACGGTGTCTACGCCGGCCGGTTCGCGATCGGCGGTGTCGATGCGCATTCCGCCGACGCCGCACGCGGCAGGCTGCTCCCCGCCGCGATCTCGGTGGGGACCAATCCGACGTTCTCCGGCCGGGAGCGCACGGTGGAGGCCCACGTGCTCGACGTCGACGAGGACTTCTACGGGTTCGACGTCGCCGTCGACTTCGAGCATCGGCTGCGCGGCCAGGAGAGCTACGTCGAGGTCGACGCGCTGGTGGAGCAGATGCACCGCGACGTCGCCCGCACCCGCGAGCTGCTCGGCCCCTGATCGGGCCACTTTCTCCATTCGGCCCCGGGTGCGGGGTCCGGGCTGCGAGCATCCTCGCCATGATGGATGTGGCGGATGCGCTGGGTGTGCAGATCGCGCTGAATCGCGAGCGGCAGCGGGAGCTCTACGGCACCCCGCTCGGCGATCGCGTCCGCACGCTGATCGCCGGGCTGGGTATCTCGCAGGCCCGCCTGGCCCGCACCATCGGGATCAGCCCGGCCATGCTCAGCCAGCTGGTGAGCGCCCGCCGGGTCAAGATCGGCGATCCGAGGGTGCTCGCCCGGCTCTCGATGATCGACCAGCGGTTCCGGTCGGTGCGGACGGCGCCCGATCCCGGCCGGGTCGACGCGCTGCTCGCCGAGATCGCGGAGGCCCGGTGGGACTGGACGGATCCCCGGGTGTCGGCCCAGCGGGGCCGGTCGGCAGGTTCGGGTACCACCGCGGTCGACGCGCTGCGAGGTCTCGCCGATCCCGCCCGGCTCGCCGCGGCAGCCGCCGTGCTCGGGCCGGCGTTCCCGGAACTGGCCGCGGCGCTGCGGCAGGCCGCCTCCCGCCCCCGGGTCTGACGGTGCGGCTGTTCACGGCATTGTGGCCACCGGCCGAGGAGGTCGCCGCGCTCGTGGCCGCCTCGACGCTCCCGGCACCGCCGCGGGGCTGGCGTGCCATCGACCCGGGTACGTGGCACATCACGCTGGCCTTCCACGGCGAGGCCGATCCCGGCGTGCTGGCCCGGCGCCTCGACGCGACCGCGCACGGCACCGGTGCGCCCCGGTTGCGACTGGCCGGGGCGGGTGCGTTCCCGGGGGTGCGCTGGGCAGGGGTGCAGGCCGACCCGCCGGCCGGGCTCGGTGCACTGGTCATGATCGCGGGCGGGGACCCGGCGGGGTTCGTCCCCCACGTGACGGTTCTACGGCTGCGACCGCGACCGGGCCCCGACGCCGAACCGGAGCCCGACGTGCCGTGGTCGGGGTACCTCGGGGGGTGGTGGACGCCGGGGGAGGTACTGCTGGTCGCCAGCGAGGCTGCGCGGGGTGGAGCGCGCTACCGCGTCGTGCACCGGGTACCGCTGGCGCCCGACCTCCGACGTCCTTGACGACCGCGGTCGGGCCGGTGCATCCACCGCGCTGCCGCTCGGATCGAGAGTGTCCGAGCCGTCAGCCGGCCAGCCGTCCTGCCGGTCGTCGGCACCCCCGTCGCACCGCTCTCGGGGCCCGGTGCGACGGGCGTGTCGAGGACGCACACGGTGTCGGCACGGGCGAACGGGCGGCGGACGCCGCCGGGCGTGCACGGCATCGCCCCTGGTAGCGTGGCGTCTGGGTACGGCTGCAGTCCGTGGCGGCCGTCACCGTCCAGTACCACCGGCGTCTCACATCCGGCGTCCGGCCTCACGGCACAGCAATGAAAGAGGAGCACGTGGCACTCGACGCCGCACAGAAGAAGACCATCCTGGACACTTACGGTGTCCACGAGGGCGATACCGGGTCCCCTGAGGCGCAGGTCGCGCTGCTGACCAAGCGGATCAGCGACCTGACCGAACACCTCAAGATGCACAAGCACGATCACCACTCCCGCCATGGACTCCTGCTCATGGTCGGCCGGCGTCGTCGGCTGCTCAAGTACCTGGCCGCGGTCGACGTCAAGCGCTACCGGTCGCTGATCGAGCGCCTCGGCCTGCGTCGCTGATCCACCCTGGTCCGCCCGCCGCATCGATGCGGCAGGCGGACCGGTCGTTCCGTCCTACAACGCTCGGTTCACCCAACTGCATGACGCCACGCCTCCGGTAGACGATCCGCCGGTCCTCGGTAGTGGCTCCCGGGCCGCAAAGGCGCGCCGCCCCGAGGGCTTCGATCGATGACCGGTGCGGTGAGAGGGTTCTCCCGGTGTGGCGTGGGGTCTCCCGCACGAAAGAGGAGATGTCCACTTACATGACCGATCCTGCCGTACATGATCTTGGTGAAAACGTGCACGAAACCAGTGCCGTCATCGACAACGGGAGCTTCGGCACCCGCACGATCCGGTTTGAGACCGGGCGCCTCGCGCGCCAGGCCGCCGGGTCTGTCGTCGCATATCTGGACGACGACACCATGCTGCTCTCCGCCACCACGGCGTCGAAGCACCCCAAGGAGCACTTCGACTTCTTTCCCCTCACGGTGGACGTCGAGGAGCGGATGTATGCCATCGGCAAGATTCCCGGCTCGTTCTTCCGCCGCGAGGGCCGACCGGGCACCGACGCCATCCTGACGTGCCGGCTCATCGACCGGCCGCTCCGCCCGTCGTTCGTCGACGGCCTGCGCAACGAGATCCAGATCGTCGTCACGATCATGAGCCTCGACCCGCAGGACCCCTACGACGCACTGGCGATCAACGCCGCGTCCGCGTCCACGCAGCTCTCGGGGCTGCCGTTCTCCGGCCCGATCGGCGCCGTCCGCGTCGCACTCGTCAGCCAGGAAGACGGCTCTGCGGGCCAGTGGGTCGCATTCCCGACCCACGAACTTCTTGAGCGCGCGGTGTTCGACATGGTCGTCGCCGGCCGTGTCGTCGGTGATGATGTCGCGATCATGATGGTCGAGGCCGAGGCCACCATCAAGACGATCGACCTCGTCGCCGCGGGCGCGCAGGCCCCCACCGAGGACGTTGTCGCGGCCGGGCTGGAGGCGGCCAAGCCGTTCATCCGCACCCTGTGCGTCGCGCAGCAGCAGTTGGCCGACGTCGCGGCGAAGCCCACGCGCGACTACCCGACGTTCCCGGCATACCAGGATGACGCCTTCGAGGCCGTCTCCGCGGTCGCCTCCGCCGACCTGGCGCAGGCGCTGGCCATCGGCGCCAAGCAGGAGCGCGAGTCCCGGATCGACGAGATCAAGGCCGGCGTTCTCGAGCAGCTCGGCACCAAGCTCGAGGGTCGTGAGAAGGAGATCGGCGCGGCATACCGGTCGCTGAACAAGAAGCTGGTCCGCCAGCGGATCCTGCGCGACCAGATCCGCATCGACGGCCGTGGCGTCACCGACATCCGGCCGCTCTCGGCCGAGGTCGAGGTCATCCCGCGGGCGCACGGCTCGGCGCTGTTCGAGCGCGGCGAGACCCAGATCATGGGTGTCACCACGCTGAACATGCTGCGCATGGAGCAGCAGATCGACGCGCTCGGCCCGGAGACGCACAAGCGGTATCTGCACCACTACAACTTCCCGCCGTACTCGACCGGTGAGACCGGCCGGGTGGGTTCGCCCAAGCGCCGCGAGATCGGCCACGGCGCACTGGCCGAGCGGGCGCTGCTGCCCGTGCTGCCCACGCGCGAGGAGTTCCCCTACGCCATCCGCCAGGTGTCGGAGGCGCTGGGTTCCAACGGTTCCACGTCGATGGGCTCGGTCTGCGCGTCCACGATGTCGCTGTTCAACGCCGGTGTGCCGCTCAAGGCGCCGGTCGCGGGCATCGCGATGGGCTTGGTCACCGACGAGGTGGAAAACGCCGCCGGGGTGCTCGAGACCCGCTACGTGGCCCTCACCGACATCCTCGGTGCCGAGGATGCGTTCGGCGACATGGACTTCAAGGTCGCCGGCACCAAGGACTTCGTGACGGCGCTGCAGCTCGACACCAAGCTCGACGGCATCCCGTCCGACGTCCTGATCGCGGCGCTGAGCCAGGCCAAGGACGCCCGGATGACGATCCTCGAGGTCATCGGCGAGGCGATCGACCGCCCCGACGAGATGAGCCGGTTCGCGCCGCGCGTCATCGCGATCACCGTGCCGATCGACAAGATCGGCGAGGTCATCGGCCCGAAGGGCAAGATGATCAACTCGATCACCGAGCAGACCGGTGCCGACATCTCCATCGACGACGACGGCACCGTCTACGTCGGTGCCACCGACGGCGAGTCGGCCGAGGCCGCGATCGGCATGATCAACGCGATCGCCAACCCGCAGCTGCCCAAGATCGGCGAGCGGTTCCTGGGCACGGTCGTCAAGACCGCCGCCTTCGGCGCCTTCGTCTCGCTGGTACCGGGCAAGGACGGCCTGGTGCACATCTCCAAGCTGGGCAGCGGCAAGCGCATCGCCAAGGTCGAGGACGTCTGCAAGGTCGGAGACAAGCTGCGCGTCGAGGTCACCGACATCGACAATCGCGGCAAGATCAGCCTCATCCCGGTCGAGGAGGGTGACTCCGCCGCCAACGGCGATGCCCCCGCCGACGCCGCAGAGGTCGCCGAGGTCACTGCAGGTTGATCGAGCATGCGAGATCACCAATCGACACAGCGACCGCGGTCGTTCCGGTGACGAGCGTCAGCGAGGATCTGGTGTGACGAGTCTGATCACGCCGGGGGCGGCGGGTTCCGTGGATAACGGGTCCGCCGCCCCCGGCGTCTCACGGACCGAACTGCCGGGCGGGCTGCGGGTCGTCACGGAGACGGTCCCCGGGGTCCGTTCGGTGTCGCTGGGCATCTGGATCGGCATCGGGTCCCGCGACGAGACGGCCACGCAGGCCGGTGCCGCGCACTACCTCGAGCACCTGTTGTTCAAGGGCACGCGGCGGCGCACAGCGGCGGGGATCGCGGAGGAGTTCGACGCGGTGGGCGGTGATCTGAACGCGTTCACCGCGAAGGAGCACACATGCTTCTACGCGCACGTGCTCGACATCGATCTGCCGATGGCGATCGATGTCCTCGCCGACGTCGTCACCGATGCGATTCTGGAGCCCGCCGACGTCGAGGTGGAGCGTCAGGTGGTGCTCGAGGAGATCGCCATGCGCGACGACGATCCGGAGGATCTGCTCGGCGAGCTCTTCGACGAGACGCTGTTCGGCGACCACGCCCTCGGGCGCCCGGTGATCGGCTCCGAGGAGTCGGTCCGCGGGATGAGCCGCGACACGCTGCACGACTTCTGGCGTGGGGAGTACACCACCCCGCGAATGGTGGTGGCCGCAGCCGGGAACCTGGCGCACGATCATGTCGTCGCGCTGGTGTCCGCCGCCCTCGACGGGGCGGTGGCACGGGCGGGTGCGGGCGCGGTGGCCGTCCAGCCTCGCCGTCCAGAGCCTGCCGTGCTCGCCGGTGGTGGTCCGCGGCTGGTGTTGCGGCCCGAGGATTCCGAGCAGGCGCACCTGATGATCGGCGTCCCCGGCCTGGCGCGCCACGACCCCCGCCGGTCAGCGCTGTTGGTGCTGAGCACCGCGCTCGGCGGCGGGCCGAGCTCGCGGCTGTTCCAGCAGGTCCGGGAGCAGCGCGGGCTCGCCTACCAGGTGTATTCGGCGGTCACCAGCTACTCCGACGCGGGCAGCTTCGCCGTCTATGCGGGGTGCGCGCCGGAGCGTCTCGACGAGGTGACCACGGTGGTGTGCGCGGTGCTCGGCGATGTCGCCGCGCACGGGCTGACCCCTGCGGAACTGGTCCGGGCACAGGGTGCGCTGCGTGGGGGGCTCATCCTCGGGCTGGAGGACACCGCGTCGCGGATGAACCGGATCGGTCGCTCCGAGCTCGACTACGGGCGGCAGCGACCGATCGAGGAGAGCCTCGATCGCATCGCCGCCGTCACCGGGGAGCAGGTGGCTGAACTGGCCCGCGACCTTCTGTCGGGGCCGCTCACGGCCACAGTGGTGGGCCCGTACGACGCCGAGGACGAGCTACCCGGCTCGCTGCTCTCGCTGTCCTGACAACGGGGGGATCGCAATCGCTGAGGTGATTCGGCCGGTGAAGCCATCACGCGTGCCATCATCGGTCCGTGGCTGTCGAAACGCTGATCGCTGCCGGGCTGATCGCTGTCGGGCTGATCCCGGCGGGGGGCCTGCTCGTCGGGTTCTGTGACGGGTTGCTCCCGGCGTCGTGCGCCGAGGACGGCGACGACGTCGGTGTGCTCCCAGCCCGATGGCACCTGTAGCGATGGCAGTCCGCGCGCACCACCGGATGGTCGACCTGCTGCGCGCGGCCGGACGGGTGCGGACCGCGGCTGTCGAGGAGGCGTTCCGGGCCGTCCCCCGGCACCATTTCCTGCCGGACCGGCCGGTCGCCGAGGCCTATGCCGATGAGGCGGTCGCCGTCCAGACGGTCGACGGCGTCACCACGAGTTCCGCGTCGCAGCCGTCGATGATGGCCATCATGTTGGAGCAGTTGGCGCTCCGACCCGGAGATCGGGTGCTCGAGATCGGCGCCGGCACCGGCTACAACGCGGCGCTGATGGCTCGCATCGTCGGACCGGCCGGTTCGGTCACGGCCGTGGACATCGACGCCGAGCTGATCGACTCCGCCGCTGCGCATCTGGCGGCGGCCGGTGTCACCGGCGTCGAACTGCGGTGCGCGGACGGGGCGCTCGGCCATCCGGAAGGAGCGCCGTACGACCGCATCGTGTTGACGGTGGGTAGCTCCGACGTCCGGCCGGAATGGGTTGCCCAGCTCGCGCCGGGCGGTCGCCTACTGCTGCCGCTCGCGCTGCGGGGGAGCCAGCTGTCGGTGGCGCTCGACCTCGGCGCGGACGGTCTGCTGCGCAGCGACTCCGTGCGTAGCTGCTTCTTCATCCGGCTCCGCGGCGTCGCTGCGGAGCCGGACGGGGCGGTGGCGATGGGTGAGAGTGTCCGGCTGCACGTCCCGGCGGATGCGGCCACGCCGCCCGACCCGCTCGCCGTCGCGGCGGCGCTGGCCATACCCGGGGCGGTCCGGCCCACGCCCGTGCAGTTGGGATCGCACGACGTGTGGGACGGATTCGGACTGTGGCTTGCGCTCACCGAACCCGATGTCGTCCGGCTTACCTGCGACGATCCGGAAGAGGATGACGGTGACACGCTCGGCATGTTCGCGATCGGGTCCGGCCTGGCGACGGTGGCCCTCACCGGCACGGGATCGGGACTGGCGCTCGTGGGCCCGAACGAGGACGGTGACAGATGGACGGGGAGCGTGCGCGAGTTCGGCTCGGGCGGTGGCGTCCCGGCCGAGCGGATGCTCACCGCACTCGTCGCGTGGGACGGCGCGGGCCGGCCGCAGGCATCCGATCTCCGGTTGCTGGTCGCTCCGGTAGGGCCCGCCGTCACCCCGGCCGGTGCCGCCCTGGTGACTCTGACGCACGCCGTCGTCACGGCGTGGTTCACCGCCGGATCGGTGTGATCGCAGTTCTGGTGATCGCAGTTCTGGTGATCGCAATGCCCGGTCCGCTGCGGGTGTTGCTCACCGGCGTCGCGCCCCGGCCCGCATCAGCCGTGCCGTGACCGCGAAGTCGACCCGCTGACCGCACCCCGGACAAGTCCGACAGGAGCCGAGATCGTGTCTGAACCCTCCGCCGATCACCGCGGGCCGGGTGCCTCCGGTGCCGGGACAGCCGAGCGCGCCGGGCGGGCGACCTGGTCGCCATGGCGGACCGTTGTCGGCTTCGGTGTGGTGAGCCTGGCGGCGGATATGGTCTACGAGGGCGCCCGCTCGGTGTACGGGCCGCTGCTGGGCTCGCTCGGGGCCTCCGCGCTCGTCGTCGGCGCCGTCACCGGCGCCGGTGAGGCCGCCGCCCTGATCCTGCGGGTGGTGTCCGGGTCATTCGCCGACCGGACCCGCCGCTACTGGACGTTGACGATCGCCGGCTACGCCCTGACCGCGCTGTGCGTGCCGTTGCTCGCACTCACCCCGTTCCTCGGCGGCGCCGGGCTCGCCGTCGCCGCCGGGCTGATTCTCGCCGAGCGGATCGGCAAGGCAGTGCGCAGCCCGGCCAAGTCCGCGCTGCTCGCTGATGCCGCGGCCCAGGTGGGGATGGGCCGCGGCATGGGCGTGCACAAGGCCCTGGACCAGGTCGGGGCGTTCGCCGGACCGCTGCTCGTCGCCGCGCTGATCGCCGCCAGCGCAGGGGCGCTCTGGCCCGGCCTGGCCGCGCTCGCGGTCCCCGGGGCCGTGGCCATGGTGCTGCTCGTCCTGACCCGACACCGGATGTCCCGGCCAACCGATATCCGCACCGGTCGGGCGGTTGCCGTCGAGCCGGCCGGTATCGCGCGCGGACCCAAGGTCACGATCGGCGATCGGTTCCGGGCGATGGGGGCGGGGCTGCCCTCGACGTTCCTGCGCTTCGCCGTGGGCACCGCGTTGTGCACCGCCGGCCTGGTCACGTTCGGGCTGATCGGCTTCCACATCGTCGAACTCGACCTCATCCCGATCGCGGGTGTGCCGCTGCTCTATGCCGCCGCGATGGCCGCCGGAGCATTCGCCGCGCTGGCCTCCGGCGTGGCCTACGACCGGTTCGGGGCCCGGGTCCTGCTCATCCTGCCGTTCCTCGTCGCCGGTGTTCCCGCGATGGCCTTCAGCCCCGTCCTGGGTGCGGTGGTGATCGGGGTGCTGCTGTGGGGTGCTGCGGTCGGGGTCCAGGACTCCGCGGTCAAAGCCCTCGTCGCCGATCTCGTACCGCGCGAACGCCGGGCCACCGCCTACGGGATCTTCGCCGCCGTGCAGGGTGCCGGCGCGCTGGTCGGCGGCGTCGCTGCGGGGGCGATCTACGAGCGGTCACTTCCCGCACTCGTCGCTGGTGTCGCCGCCGTGCAACTTGTGGCGCTGCTGCTACTCACCTCGGTCGGGCGACCGAGGGCCGTCTGACAAGGTGCCCGGCAGGCACGGGCCGCCGGGCACCGATGCCGAGCGCGCCCCGGCTCAGCCGAGTGGTTCGAGCAGGACCAGCGGGATCTCGCGTTCGGTGCGCTTCTGGTAGCCGGCGTAGTTCGCGAACTTCCCCGCGATCTGCGGCCACATCCGTGCCCGCTCCTCCGATGTGACGATGCGGGCCAGCATCGGCTGCCGTGGGCCGCCCTTGACCGCCACCTCGACCCTGGGCTCGTCGCGGAGGTTGAGGAACCAGGCGGGGTGCTTGTCGTCGCCGCCGCGCGAGGCGACGATCACCATGTTGTCGCCCTCGAGGAGCGGCGAGGTGAGCATCACCGACCGGGACCGGCCGCTCGTGCGGCCGATGGTGGTCAGTTCCAGGACGGGCATGCCCA
The DNA here is from genome assembly GCA_046595345.1 of Pseudonocardia sp. Classification (GTDB taxonomy): domain Bacteria; phylum Actinomycetota; class Actinomycetes; order Mycobacteriales; family Pseudonocardiaceae; genus Pseudonocardia. Next base: position 1,845 of record JBKJPD010000626.1, on the reverse strand, counting down.
TCGCTTCCCAGCCGAGCCGGCCACCGGTGACCCCCAGGATCAGCCGGTGGACACCGTTCATGGCCTTCATCGCAAAGTCAGGGGGCATGGCCGGACTCTACGGATCGGGCCCCCGGCCTGCCCGGCAATGGGAGCCCTCAGATCCCGGTAGCCGCCGCGCACGGTCGGCTGCCGACCGATGACCGGGTCTGGGGGTGTCAGCCCGCCTGGGCCAGCGCGAACGGGAGCACCGCGCCCGCCCCGGCCCGGCGCAACAGCCGAGCGGCCACCGTCATGGTCCAACCACTGTCGATCACGTCGTCCACGAGCAGGATCGGCCCGTCAGGCAGCGTGAACGCCGGCTGCTCGAACGCCCCCCACAGCGAGGCGAGTCGCTGCGCGGAGTTGGCGTGTGCCCCGGGGCGTGGCCCGGCGGGCACGAGCGTGCCGAGCAGCGGCAGCCTGCCGATCTCGGAGATCCGCCGCGCGAGGTGGTCGAGCTGGTGGGGCCGGGTACGGGACCCGATCCCGACCACACCCACGGGACGCTCCGACCACCCCCACCCCGCCAGTACCCGGACGCAGGCGTCGAGCACATCCTTGGGGATCGGGGCGTCCACGGCTCCGATGTCAGAGCCCGTACGCGACTCGGCGGGCCCGACCAGCTCCCGCAGCCGGGTGCCCCACCCGATGTCGGACAGGCGCCCGATCACCCGCCCGCTCTCGGCGAGCTCGCCGGCCGCGATCTTGCCCGACGCCGGGACGTCGAGCTCCTTCATCCCCGACGGCCATTGTTTGCGCGCGGGTACCTCCACACCCGGACGGGCCAGCCGCTCGCCCGCGGCTGCCTCGGCGCCCGCATCGACCGCGGAGCTCCACACCGCGCCGGCACAGTTGTCGCACCGCCCGCACGGCTGCGCGCCCGGATCGTCGAGCTGGTTGCGCAGGAACACCAGCCGGCACTGCGTGGTGTCGAGGTAGCCGAGCATCGCCTGCTGCTCGTCCTCGCGGGCCGCGGCGATGCGCCGGTGACGCTCCTCGTCGTAGACCCACGGCTCGCCGGTGGCGATCCAGCCGCCCTTGACGCGTTTGGCGGCCCCGTCGGAGTCGAGGACCTTGAGCAGCATCTCCAGCCGCGTCCGCGACAGGTCGACGCGGGTCTCGATCGTCGCGGTGGACAGCGTTTCGCCGTCGGCAGCGCCCAGTACCCGCAGCGTCTGGCGCACCACCGGCTCCGGGGGGAAGGCGAGGGAGGCGAAGTACGCCCAGATGTCACGGTCCTCCCGGCCGGGCAGCAGCACCACCTCGGCGCGCTCCACGGCGCGCCCCGCGCGGCCGATCTGCTGGTAGTACGCGACGGGTGATGCGGGCGCACCGAGGTGCACGACGAACCCGAGGTCGGGTTTGTCGAAGCCCATCCCCAGCGCGCTCGTGGCGACCAGCGCCTTGACCCGGTTGGCGAGCAGATCCCCCTCGGCCGCGAGCCGTTCCGCGGGATCGGTCTTGCCGGTGTAGGACGCCACGGGGTAGCCGCGCTCGCGCAGGAACTCCGCGACCTCCTCGGCTGCGGCGATCGTGAGCGTGTAGATGATGCCCGCGCCCGGCAGCATGTCGAGCTGCGCGGCGAGCCAGCCGAGGCGCTGTGCGGCGGTGGGGAGCTTCACGACCGAGAGCCGCAGGCTCTCCCGGTCCAGCGACCCGCGCAGGACCAGCGGGTTGCCGGCGGCGAGCCCGAGCTGCTCGGTGACGTCGGTGACCACCCGGTCGTTGGCCGTGGCCGTGGTGGCCAGCACCGGGATGCCGTCCGGCAACTGCGGCAGCAGGGTGCGCAGCCGCCGGAAGTCCGGCCGGAAGTCATGCCCCCAG